>CAZUWC010000063.1:0-7933 GCA_964623935.1 uncultured Halobacteriales archaeon | reverse complement strand
AATCCGCGAACACGGGTGTGTAGGCCGCGCCGGCGATGCAGGGGCCATAGAGCACACAAATCTGGGGGACCCGCCCAGAGAGCATCGAGTGGTTGTAGTAGTACTTCCCGATGCCCTCGCGGTTGGCGAAGAAACCGGTCTGCTGGTCGATGCGCCCCCCCGAGGAGTCCATCAGATACAGCACCGGCCGCCCGGTCTTCAGCGCGCGCTGTTGCATCCGGAGGAACTTCTCGACGCCCTTCGCGGCCATACTCCCCCGCTTGACGGTGTAGTCGTTGGCCATGAAGTGGACGTCCCGGCCCTCGAATTCGGCACCGCCGGTGACCATCCCGTCGGCGGGCAGGCGGTCCTCGGCGTCGAACTCCGCGAAGGTGCCGTCCTCGAAGAGGAAGCCGTCGTCGTCGCCAGACTCCGTCTGACTGCCTGCCGAGCTTCGCTCGGGATTGAACCACAGGTCGATGCGGTCCCGGACGAAGTGTTTGCCCTGGTCGGGCAACTGCTCCCTGTACTTCTCGGGCCCGCCCTCGTGGATGTCCGCGATCTCCTCCCACAGCTTCTCTTCGCGTTCGGTCGGGCCCATCTCCGGTTCCGGACCCGGGACGTGTCCGGGGCCGTGGTAGGGGACGTCTGCGAGCTGGTCGCCGCTCTCCGTCGCGACGGTCACGTCGTCCTCGTACTGGGAAGCGAGCGCCTCCGCGATTATTTGGGCCTCCTCGGCAGTCGTCTCCTCGGCGACGCGGACTCTCACTCTACCACCACCAGCGTCTCGCCCATGTCGACCGTCTCCCCGGCCGCGACGTGGACGCCCGCGACCGTCCCGCCCGCCTGCGCGAGGACGTCGTTCTCCATCTTCATCGCCTCCAGCACGCAGAGCACGTCACCCTCGGCGACCGCCTCGCCCTCGCTCACCTCGACCGAGAGGATGGTCCCCTGCATGTCCGCCTTCACCGCGCCGTCACGGAAGACCGCAGCTTCGCCGCCGGAGCCAGTGGCCGCCCCGCTGTCCGTCGCCGCGTCGTCTGAAGTCGAACTCCCTGCCGATGCGGTCCCTCCGCCGTCCGCTCCCGAACCGCCGGCTGTGGCCCCACTGCCCGACCCGCTGCCGGCGTCGGCGCGGGCGCCGGTTCCGGTCCCACCGCCGGCCAGCCCGCGGGGCAGGTCCTCGACGACCACGTCGTAGCGCTTGCCGTCGACTTCGACGGTCAGTTCGTGCATCTCAGACTGTTCCCCCGCACCGGTCGCCGCCGGTTCGGTGCCCCAGTGCTCGACTGCTTCCTCGATGGCCTCCTCGTCCAGTTCCTCGTCGAGGTACTTCGTGGTGTGTTCGCCCGAGCAAAAGCGGTCGTCGGTCAGCATCAGCCGGTGGAAAGGGATGGTGGTGTGGACGCCTTCGACGTCGAAGTGTTCGAGCGCGCGCTCCGAACGAGCCAGACACCGCTCGCGGTCCTCGGCGGCCACGATCAGTTTCGCGATCATCGAGTCGTAGTCGCCGCCGATCTCGTCGCCCTCCCTGATCGCGTGGTCCATGCGGACGCCGATACTGCTGGGGGGGTCGTACGTCTCGATGGGACCCGGCGTCGGCGCGAAGTCCGTCGCGGGGTTCTCGGCGTTGATGCGGTACTCGACGGCGTGGCCCTCGATGTCGACGTCGTCCTGCGAGAAGGCGAGTTCCTCGCCCGCAGCGACCCGGATCTGCCAGCGCACGATGTCGATGCCGGTCACCTCCTCCGTGGCAGTGTGCTCGACCTGGATGCGGGTGTTGACCTCCATGAAGTAGAACTCCCCATCCTCCACCAGGAACTCAACCGTCCCGGCGTTCGTGTAGCCCGCCACCCGGACGCCCCTGCGTGCGGCCTCGCCGATGCGCTCGCGCAACGCCGCCGAGAGTGCGGGGCTGGGTGCCTCCTCGATGACCTTCTGGTGGCGCCGCTGGAGCGAACAGTCCCGCTCCCCGAGGTGGCGGACGTTGCCGTGCTCGTCGGCGAGCACCTGCACTTCGATGTGTTTGGGCGCCTCGAGGTACTTCTCGACGTAGACGGAGTCGTTGTCGAAGTACGCCTCCCCCTCCCGGCGGGCGCTCGCGAGGGCGTCCTCGACCTCGGCGTCGTCGTGGACGATCTTCATCCCTCGCCCTCCCCCGCCACCCTCGGCCTTGATCGCGACGGGGTAGCCGTACTCCTTGCCCAGTGCCTTCACCTCGTCGGGGTCGGTCACGGCCTCGGTCGTCCCGGGGACGATGGGCACGTCTGCGGCCTGCATGACGCGCCGGGCGCTGGTCTTCTCGCCGAGTTGTTCCATCGCGTCGCTGGGCGGGCCGACCCACGTCAGGCCCTCGCTGTCCTCGACGCGGGTCGCGAAGTCGGCGTTCTCCGCGAGGAAGCCATAGCCGGGGTGGATCGCCTCGGCGCCGGCCTCCTGTGCGACCGCGACGATGGTCTCGCCGTCGAGATAGGACTGGCTGGCCGGCGCGGGGCCGACGTTGTAGGCTTCGTCGGCGTACCGGACGTGTCCGGCCTCGCGGTCGGCATCGCTGTAGACCGCGACGGTATCGACGCCGAGTTCCTCGCAGGCGGCCATCACGCGCACCGCGATTTCCCCCCGGTTGGCGACGAGCAGTTTCCCGAACATCAGTATGCCCGGGGGAAACCGAGTTCCTGGCTGATGTGGTTGTAGGCCATCTGCTGTGTGACCGGCGCCAGTCTGGTGAGGTTGATCTCCCGCCACCACCGCTCGACGTCGTACTCCTTCGCATAGCCCCACCCGCCGAAGGCCTGCATCGACTGCTTGACCGCCTCGATGCCCGCCTCCACCGCGGTAGCCTTCGCGACGTTGGTCTCGTAGCCACACTCCTCGCCCTGGTCGGCGAGCCACTCTGCCTTCTGTCGCATCACCCGGGCCGTCTCCATGCGGGCGTAGGCCTTCGTGATCGGGAACGAGACGGCCTGGTGGGTACCGATGGGCCGATCGAACACCTCCCGGTCGCTGGCGTACTCGATCGCCGACTCCGCAGCGAGCATCCCAATGCCCGTGCCCGCGGCGGCGAAGCCGATGCGCTCGGGGTTGAGCATGTCCACCAGCGGCCACCACCCGCCGTCCGCCTCCCCCAGCAGGTCCTCTTCGGGCACGCGGACGTCCTCCAGGAACACCTCACAGGAGTTCGAGTAGTTGATGGCGTGTTTCTCGATTGGCGAGACATCGATGCCCTCGCTGTCCATCTCGACGATGAAGAGGCTGATGCCGTCGGTCCTGCGCTCGGCGTCGGCGCGGGGGGTCGTCCGCGTGACGATGATCATGTTGTCGGCGATGTCGGAGTACGTGATCCAGGCCTTCTGACCGTTCAGGACGTACTCGTCGCCGTCCTTCTCGGCACGCGTGGCGACGTTCAGGGTGTTGGTCCCCGCCTCGGGTTCGGTGATGCCAATCGAGAAGTTCCGGTCGCCGGTCGCGATGTCGGTGAGGTATTTTTCCTTCTGGCGGTCGGTGCCGTACTCGCGGAGGCCGACGGCGGCCATCCCGGCGGTCAACACGAGGTACCAGGTGCCGGCCATGCCACAGCCCTCGGCACAGAGCGTCTCCATGGCCAGGCCCATCTCCTGGATACCCATGCCGGCGCCGCCGTACTCTGCGGGGACCAACAGACCGTGAAAGCCTGCTTCGGCCAGCTCGTCCCAGAAGGCCTGCGAGAACTCGCCGCGTGCTTCCATCTCGCGCCAGTACTCTGGCCCGAACTCGGCCGCCACCTCGGCGGCCGTCGACTGGATCATCGAGTGTTCGGGGCTCGGCTCGAAGTTCATGTGCGTCTCGTTTTCCCACCGGCGGCGCTGTTATTTGTAGTTTGTGCCACCGACCACGCCGTCCCGACCACCGACCGTACACCACCGTCCCGTCCCGGTTTCGGTTTGTCACCCTCCCCGTAGATACACCGGTGTATTGCACCACAATGATTATGTGGGATGTCTACATCCTGCCAAACGAGTCACACCGATGGTTGCAAATGACAAATCCGATTCCTCGACGGGGCGGAGACGGCGAACTGTCCTGAAAACACTCGGCGGCACGACGTTCGTGCTCTCGCTGGCCGGCTGTCTCGGTGCCGAGGACGGCGGCGACGGCGACGGTAGTGACGGCAGCGACGGTGGCGACGGTGACGGCGGCAGCGACGGCGGCGATGGCGGCGATGGCGGCGACGGCGACGACGGGAGCGACGGCGACGGCGGCGACGGCATGGACAGCGGCCCCGTGACCGTCGCGGGCATCTACGACCTCAGCGGCGCGACGTCCGACGTCGGCCGCCCGACTGCACTGGGTTCGCGTGACGCCATCGCGTCCTTCAACGAGAACGAGACCCTTGGTCGGCAGATCGACCACCCGAGCAACGACTACGCCTACGAGGTGCCACAGGCCCAGCAGTACTACGAGGAGTACACCTCGGACGGCGAGCCCCCGATCATCATCGGCTGGGGGACCGCAGACACCGAGGCGCTGTCGGCGTCGGTCGCCGAGGACGAGATCGTCTACATCTCCGCCTCGTATTCGGCGAAACTGATGGAGGAGGCGACGCCGTACAACTTCTTCGGGAACCTCGATTACACGAGCCAGGGACGCGCCCACCTCAAGTGGATCGCGGACAACGACCCCGACTCGACGGTGGGGTACATCTTCTCGAACACCGCCTTCGGCAAGTCGCCAGTCGAGGGCGGCAAGCAGTACGCCGAGGAACTCGGGCTGGATCTGGCGCCGGATATCAACCTCCCGCTGACGGCAAACTCCGCTGAGACACAGGTCCGCAAGGCCAAAGACGCGGGGATCGACTACCTCCTCCACCAGAACACGGCCGCACCGATGCAGGTGTTGCTCTCGGCCAAGCAGGACATCTACCCCGAGATGACCGTCTGCGGGCTGACCTGGACGGTCGACGAACTCCGCGTCCAGCAAAATCCCGAGATCTGGGAGGGCACCCGGGCCGTCAACGCATTCAAGATCTTCGACGAGGTGATGAGCGAGGACACCAGGGGTTCGCAGATGCTCCAGGCGAATATCGAACGCGAGGGCCGGGACATGGACGACCCCGCGGTGGCGAACCTCAACTACGTCCGCGGGGGCATCCACGCCATCCTCGCGCTGAAGGGCCTGCAAAACGCCATGGAGATGGGGATGGACCCCACCGACGGCGCGAACGTCCGCGAGGCGATGCTCGAAATCGAGGACGACGACATGTGGGGCCTCTCCGAACCGTTCACGTTCACGGATGGTGACCGCCGGCCGACGATGACGGGCCGCCTCTACGAGGTAACCGACGGCGAGATGCAGTTCGACACGAAGGCCGAGTTGCCCCGCCGCGAGGACTGGATCGGGCTGTAATGACAGCGAGCGACCGCGAGTCGGCGACCGCGGGCGAGGAGCGGGCCGTACCACCGGTGGTCGAACTCGACAACGTCGAAATCGTCTACGACCGGCACTTCCTCGCGGTCCAGGGGGTCTCGATGGACGCCGAGGAGGGGGACATCGTCGCCCTGCTGGGCCCCAACGGCGCCGGCAAATCGACGGTCCTGAAGATGATCAGCGGCATCGGCCGTAGCGAGCGCGGCGAGGTTACCCGTGGCAGCGTCCGCTACGAGGGCGAGGACGTCACCAACTTCGGCGCAAACGAGATGGTCGACCGCGGGATTACCCACATCCTCGAGGGGCGGCGCGTCTTCGAGGATCTCACCGTCGAGGAGAACCTCCGGTGTGGCCTCTACCGCGAGGGTCGCCGGTTCAGTTTCGAGAAGGACGACTACCAGATCGCCTTCGACTACTTCCCGCAACTGGAGGACATCCTCGACCTGAAGGCCGGCTACGCCAGCGGCGGCCAACAGCAGATGCTCGTCGTCGCGCGGGCGCTGATCCACCGCCCCGAGTTGCTGTTGCTCGACGAGCCGTCGCTGGGGCTGGCGCCCAAGCTCGTCCGGGACATCTTCGAGACGCTCGTCGAGATCAACCGCGAGGAGTCGATCACGATGCTCATCGCCGACCAGAACGCCAAACGCACACTCGAGATTGCCGACTACGGCTACGTCATGGAGAACGGCCAGGTCGAACTCCACGACCCTGCGGACGTGCTGATGGAACGCGAGGAGATAAAAGAGTTCTACCTGGGCACCTCCGGGGACGAGTCCCGCTACCGGGACATCCGCCACTACAAGATCCGCAAGAGGTGGACCTGATGAGCGTCGACCGGAGCGCGACCCGGGGCGGGTCACTGCGGGGCGGGCCAGCAATCGATCCCGAGGAGGCCATCCTCGGCTGCCGGAACGTCACCAAGACGTTCGGCTCGCTGCGGGCCGTCGACCACGTCAGTCTCGGAGTCGACGCCGGCGAGTGGGTCTCGATCGTCGGGCCCAACGGCGCCGGCAAGACCACGCTGTTGAACATCCTCAACGGCTTCTACGAGCCCGACGCCGACGCCGACAGCGAGGTCTACCTGGACGGCGAGGACGTCACCGGCGCCCCCGAACACTACCGCGCGCGCCGCGGGCTGGGACGGACCTTCCAGGGCCTGGAGCTGTTCGAGGACGAGAGCGTCATCGAGAACGTGATGACGATCCGCGCGGTCAAGGAGCGGCCGAACCTGCTGTCGGCCCTGCTGTACTACGGTCCCGGCCGACGGGTCGAGGCCGAGAACATGCGCCGGGTCGAGGAGATCCTCGACTACCTCGAACTGTGGGAGTACCGCCACTCGACGGTCGCGACCCTGCCCCTGGGCGTCCAGCGCCGGGTCGACCTCGCGCGGTCGCTGGCGCTCGAGCCGGACGTCCTCCTCCTGGACGAGTCGATGAGCGGCCTCACCTTCGACGAGAAGTACGACGTCATCCGGTTTCTGACCGACCTCCACGAGGAGGAGGGGCTGACGCTGGTGATGATCGAACACGACCTCGAGGTCGTGACCGCGGTCTCCGACCGGATGATCGTCCTGGAGAAGGGCGGCGTCATCGCGCGCGGCCCGCCCGACGAGGTCACCGACGATCCCGAGGTCGCGCGCGTCTACACGGGGGTGGATTAGCCGTGGCGACCGACGACCTCGACGCCGCCGCCCCCACCGTGGAGGCCGACGCCGGGCTCGCTGTCGAGAACGTCCTCGCCTCGCCCGACGACGAGGAGGTACCCATCGTCTCCGACCGCGCGCTCCCGGAGGTGCTGATCGACCACGCCCACGACCACCCCGACGACACCGCGCTCCGGTGGAAACGGTACGGCGTCTGGGAGGAGTTCACGTGGGAGGAGTACTACGAGCGCGTCGAGGCGTTCGCGCTCGGCCTCGAGGAGTACGGCTTCGGCGACGGGGACGTCCTCTTCACCATCGGCTACAACCGCCCCCACCAGCTGTGGGCCTGGCTCGCGGCCCAGTCGCTGGGCGGGATGGCCGCCCCCAACTACGAGGACATGCTCCCCGAGGACATCAAGAAGCAACTCCAGTTGCTCGAACCCCGGATCGTCTACGCCGAGGACCAGGAGATGGTCGACAAGATTCTCCTGGTGGCCGACGACGTCCCCTCCCTGGAGACGATCGTCTACCGCGACCAGAAGGGAATGTTCCGCTACGAGAACGGCGGGAAGGACACCCGCGGGCTGACCGTCGTCGCCTACGAGGACGTCGAAGCGCGCGGCCGGGAGCGCCTCGAATCGGGTGACGTCGCGGAGGGGGCACTCCACGAGCGCATCAAGGACGTCGACCCCGAATCGCCGGCAGTGCTGACGCCGACGTCGGGCACGACCGGGATGCCAAAGCGGGTCAAGCTCTCGCATTTCAACTTCATCAACCTCGCGAACGCCGCCATCGAGATGGACCCGCTGCCCGAGGAGTCCGATTACTTCTCGTACCTGCCGATGGCGTGGGTCGGCGAGCAGATGATCCTCATGGCCGCCGCGTTCGTCGGCGGGTGGACCGCGAACT
>CAZUWC010000062.1:0-8103 GCA_964623935.1 uncultured Halobacteriales archaeon | reverse complement strand
ACCATCGCCGCCGTCGCCCCCGTCACTGCCGTCGCCACCGTCGCCGCTCTGACAGCCCGCGATCGCGACTGTCGTCGCCGCCGCGCCGCCGTACTTGAGAAACGTCCGTCTGTCGAGTCGGTCCTCCGCTGACATACCCGTGCATTGCCTGGGGGAAATAAATATGTGAGGGACACCGCACGGTCGACGTCGACGGGGTCGCCGCGTTCAACCCGACGGGCGCCTCGATCGGATGACGTGCACCGCCTCGGGCGGGAGACGGACCGCGACGTCGGCGCCCGGTTCGACGGTCCCCGGTTCGCCGACGTTCGGCGCGATTGTCGCCGCGATGTCCAGGTCCGCCGCCTCGAGTGCGACGACCAGCCGGTAGGTGTCGCCCTCGTTCAGTCTGCGCCGCACCGTTCCGCGGCAGGTGTTCTCGTCGTCGGCGTCGGCGCCCGACCGGACCTCGACGCGGGACGGGTGGAGACAGACCGTGACGGGCGAGGCCGGCGACGAGTCGGTCCGGACGCGGAACGTCGCCTCCCCGACGCCGAGGAGGGCAGTCCCGTCCGTCCGGTCCAGCACACGGGCCTCGAAGACGTTCTCGCTCCCGGTGAACCGGGCGACAAAGGGCGTCGCGGGCCGCGCGAGCAGCGCCGACGGGGCGTCGACCTGTTCGACGGTGCCGTCCCGGAAGACCGCGACACGGTCCCCGAGCGTCGTCGCCGCCCGCTGGTCGTGGGTGATGTAGACGACGGGGATGGAGAGGGACGCGAAGAGGTCGTGGAGTTCCTCGCGCAACCGCCGCCGGATGGGGGGATCGAGGCTCGACAGCGGTTCGTCCAGCAACAGCGCGTCCGGGTCGGCCGCCAGCGTCCGGGCGAAGGCGACCCGCTGGCGCTCCCCGCCCGAGAGCGCCCCGGGCCGGCGGTCGAGAACGTCCCCGATCTCGAACAGGTCGGCGTACCGCCGGACGGTCGCCTCCGAGTCGGCCGCGTACGCGACGTTCTCCCGGGCGGTCATGTGCGGGAACAGGGCGCCGTCCTGGAAGACCAGCCCAGTCCCCCGCTGGTCGGGCGGGCGTCCCAGCAGCGACTCCCCGTCCAGCGAGACCGACCCCGCGTCGGGACGGACGATGCCCGCGATTGCGGACAGCAGCGTCGTCTTCCCGCTGCCAGAGGGGCCCAGTACCGCGAGCACCTCCTCGTCGACCGTCAGGTCCACGGGGCCCAACTGGAACCCATCGTACTCGACTGTCAGGCCCGTCACGTCGAGCATGTTCACTCCAGGGGGTTCGACCTGAGCAGGTTGGTGAGCAGGAGTGCCACGACGGAGACGCCGATCAGGAGAATCGCGACGGGGAAAGCCTGTTCGACGCCGCGTGAACTGAACGAGACCCAGATCTCGACGGGCATCGTCCGCGGATAGTACGCGAGCATGATGGTCGCGCCGAACTCCCCCATGGCCCGCGCGAACGCGAGCGTCATCCCGGCGACGATGCCCGGCCAGGCCAGCGGCAGCGTCACGCGGCGGACGGTGGTCAGTCGCGTCTTGCCCAGCGACCGCGAGGCGTGTTCGAGACTCCTGTCGACGCTCTCGAAGGCCGCCTTCGCCGTCACCACGACGAACGGCGAGGCGACGAACGTCTGTGCCAGCACCACACCCACGAGCGAGCCGGTGAGCGACACGCCGCCGCCCGCGGCCAGTTCCCCCAGCGCCGTCCCCGGGCCGACGACGGTCAACAGCACCAGGCCGCTGGCGACCGGCGGGAGGACCAGCGGCAACACCACGACGGCGGTCACGGCGGTCGCGACCCGCCCGTCCCGCCGGGCGAGCCAATAGGCCAGGGGCAACCCGAAGGCCGTCGCGATCGCGGTGCTCGTCACCGACGCCGTCAGCGACGTCGCGGCCGCGGCCCGGACCGTCGGTGCCGTCGTCCGCGCGAGCACGTCCCCCAGCGGCTGGCTGGTCACCAGCGACACGAGCGGGACCAGGTAGTACAGCAACAACACCCCGCCGAGCAGGAACGTGACGGTCAGCCAGTCGAGGCGGCCGGCGCGGACCTCAGTCCTGGACTCGTCCCGGAACATCGCCTCTGTGGCGTGGATACGTCTGGGGGATATCGAACCCGAAGTCGGTCAGATACTGTCCGGCCGTCAACCGCTCGAACACCGCCGCTGCCGCCGGCGCGTCGGTGCGCAACGTCGCCCCGTACCTGATCACATCACCCCGGACCACGGTCCCGTCCGGGAGTTCGTACGTGACCGTCCGGTACCTGTCGGCAAAGGCCGGGTCGCTCAGATTGACCGCCGCCGGGAGGTCGACGTACTCGTAGCCCCGTTCCTCGGCCATGTTGCGGTACGCGAACGCGGCGTCGACGTTCCCGGTCTCGAACTGGCTCACCAGTTGCGTCTCGGGGTAGACCTGCTCGCCTGCCGGCAGCCGCGCCCGGAGGTCGACCGCCGCCCCGTAGTGGTCCGTGGCGAGTTCGAGCGCGAACAGCGTCCGGTAGCCCAGCGGGTCCAGGTCCGGGTCGGTCCGGCCCAGGCGCACTTCCCCGTCCAGGAGCGGGCGGTACCACTCGTCGGGCTCCGCCGCGGCGAGGCGCGCCCCGCCGTCGCTCTCGGGGTCGTACGCGAGGACCACGGCGTTGGTCGCGAACTCGACGAACCAGTCCGTCCGGAGGATCGACTCGAAGAGCGCCGTGTCCGCGAGCGCGACGATGTCCGGGTCCTTCGTCCCCTCGGCGACCAGGCGGGCCACCTCCGCCGAGCCGTGGGTCTCGGCCCGGATTGGGTGGTCGGCCCGCGGCCGCAGGCCGTGTTCGAGCGCGTTCGCGAGGCTCCCCGCCCCGAGCACGGAGACGGCGTCCGCCCCCCTCCCGAGGACCCGGGAACACCCCCCGAGCGCACCCACCGTCGCCGGCAGCGCCGCGAGAAACGCCCGTCTACCGAGGGCGACTGGCGGGCGGTCCCTGTCCATGGAGACAACTTTTTGTGCTTGACGATTAAATGTATCTCAAACAGTTTCGTTTGACCTGGCATGACGGACACCGACGGCACGTTCCTGACTGACAGACAGGTCGAGGTCCTGGAGTTGCGCGAGCAGGGCCACACCCAGCAGTCGGTCGCCGACCGGCTGGGGACGACCGACGCGAACGTGAGTGCCATCGAGCGCGCCGCCGAAGCGAACGTCGAGAAGGCCTGGCGGACGCTCGAACTCGTCCGGACGCTCCGTGCCCCCGTCCAGTTCACCAGACCCCCCGAGACCTCCTTCGACGAACTCGTCGACGAGGTCTACGCCCGCGGCGACAACGCCGGGGTCAAGGTTGACTACTGCCGCCCGGAACTGTACACGCACCTCTATGGCCGACTGGAGGAATACGCGAGCCAGAACCACATCGACACCGCCGTCACCGTGGGTCTCACCGAGGACGGCGACGTCCGCGTGTACACCGATACGGGGTCGACACCGACCGAGTGACGGACGATATGCGGGTCCCCGGTGCCGGAACTATTGCTCGAATCCCGGTCGCTCTTCGATGGCGGTGGTCTCCTCGACAGCCGAGGCCAACTCCTGGACACCGCGCTTGTCCGTCCGGTCGGGATTCGCGAGCACCCGGACCTGCTGGGTGCCGAGCGGGACGAATCCCAACTCGAGCGCCTCGGCGGTCGCCCGGAGGCCCAGTCCGGCGTCGGCGTCGCCGGCCGCGACGAGCCGCGGGGGGCTCTCGTGGGCCCGCCGCGTCAGGCCGAACCCGTCGATTGCGTCGGTCACCTCGCCGACGGTCGTTCCCCGGGACTCGGCGACCCCCGACAGTGCCGCGTCGAGACTCGCCCGGAGGCCGGACTCGCGGTTCCGGTTGACCAAGTGCAGGTCGTGATCGACGAGGCTCGCCAGCCCGTCGACTCCGGCGGGGTTCCCGGCGGGCACGACGAGCCCCCACTCGCGGGTCCACCCGCCGATCTCGACCGAGTCGACATCGCGGTCGGTCGGCCCCGCGACCACCGCCACGTCGGGAACCCCGTCGCGGAGGCGGCGCAACCCCTCGCGAGAGCCCACCGGGAGGAACCGCGGCCGGTCCGTGGCGTCGAGCACCCGCGAGAGCACCGGGTCGTCCTCCCCCGCGGCCAGCACCGACGGCGGGCGGACCTCCGGGGAGAACAGGCGGACCTCGACGGTCTCGCCGGCGCCCAGGTAGTCGACCTCCGGGGGTACCTCGACGACGCCGTCGGCCTCGACCAGGCTCGTCGTGGCGCCGCTTCCCTTGTCGGCGGGGTAGACCAGCGTGTCGCCGTCGCCGTCCTCGACGAGTCCGACCGGCATCAGCCTGAGTCGCCCCTCGGCGTACCGCTCGCGGACGGCCATCTCCCCCTCGATCAGTTCCGTCGACGGGTCGGCCAGTCCCGCGGCCGCGCGGACGGCGGGCGCGACGAACGACCGGTAGATTGTCAGCGCGGAGACCGGGTACCCCGGCAGCCCGACGTACGCAGAGTCGTCGATGGTGCCCACGAGCATCGGCTTGCCCGGCTTGACTGCCACCCCGTGGACCAGCAACTCGCCGTGTTCCTCGACGACGCGGTAGACGACGTCGACTGCGCTCGCGCTCGTCGACCCGGAGGAGAGGACGAGGTCACACTCGGTGGCCGCCGTCCTGAGGAGCCGTTCCATCTCCTCGTAGTCGTCGCCCGCGTGCGGGTAGAGGACGGCCTCGCCGCCGGACTCCTCGACGCTCGCCGCGACGGTGTAGCTGTTGACGTCGTGTATCTCCCCGCGTCGGTGGTCGAGGTCCCCGTCGGGACGGACGAGTTCGTCGCCCGTCGAGAGGATGCCCACCCGCGGTCGCCGGCGGACCGCCACTTCGTCGACCCCGAGTGCCGAGAGGAGGCCGACCTCGCGGGGGGTCAGCGTCGTCCCGGGACCGAGGGCACGCTGGCCGGCGGCGATGTCGGCACCGGCCGCCATGACGCTCTCGCCCGGCGCGACCGACGTCCGCACCTCGACGGTCCCGTCGGTCCGTGTCGTCCGCTCGACTTTCACCACGGCGTCGGCACCGTCCGGAACGACGGCGCCAGTGGAGACCTCGACCGCGGTGCCGGGTTCGACCGCAACGCCGGGTTCCTCGCCGGTGTGGACGGTCCCGGCCACCGAAAGCGTCGCGGGGTCGGCCTCGTCGGCGCCGAACGTGTCCCGGGCACGGACCGCGTACCCGTCCATGCTCGCCCGGTCGAACCCCGGGACGTCGATGGTCGCGTCGACCCGCTCGGCGAGGACCCGCCCCCGCGCCTCGGCCAGCGGAACGGTCTCGGTCCCCCCGCCCAGATCCAGCCCGGCGATCACCTCGCGGGCCTCCTCGGGCGGGATCAGTTCGTGGAACTCCTTGCGCGTGCTCACGCCGACCACTCCCAGTTCTCGACCCCGACCGCGGTGCCGGCGTCGTACCCCTCCCGGCCCTCCGGAACGACGACCCACCCGTCGGCCAGCGCGACGCTGGATAGAACGCCCGCGCCGCTCGCTCGCGTGGGGACAGCGAGGGGACCGTCCCCGTCTTCGGGCTCGGACCGGAGCTGAACCCGGACGAACGTCCTGTTTCCGGGTTCGCTCGTGAGCTTCCGGTCGAGGCGGGCCGACGTCGTCGGGAACGGCGGGCAGGGCAGGTGGCCGACCCGCTTTATCGCCGGCCGGAGGAACTGGACCGCGTTGACGATACAGGCCACCGGGTAGCCGGGCAAGGAGAGGACCGGCGTCCCGTCGACGACGGCGAGCGCGACGGGGTGACCGGGCTTGAGTGCCACCCCGTGGACGAGAATCTCGCCCAGGTCCGAGAGCACTTCCGGGAGATAGTCACGCTCGCCGACCGAGGACCCGCCGGTCGTGACGACGACGTCGTGGTCCAGATCTCGCTCGACGGCCTCGCGCAACGCCTCGGGGTCGTCGGTCACGACGTCGCGGTAGGTCGCGTCCCCGCCCCACCGCTCGACGAACTGGCTGACCGTCTGGCCGTTCGTCTCGATGACCTCGCCGGGGTCGGGGTCGGCCTGGACGAGTTCCTCCCCCGTCGGAATCACGCTCACCCGCGGGCGGTCGTGGACCTCGACCTCGGTGGCGCCCACGGACTTCAGGAGGCCCAGGTCCGAGGGCCGGAGCCGGTGGCCCGGGTCGTAGAGGTGCTGGCCGGCGTCGACGTCCTCGCCGACCGGTGCGACGTTCTCCCCCTCGGCGACGGCCCCGAACACCTCCAGGTCACCCGCCACCGTCTCGGTGTCCTCGACCATCACCACGGCGTCCGCCCCGTCGGGGAGTTCGCTGCCGGTGTGGACGCGGCGGGCCACGCCCCGACGCACGTCGCCGTCCTCGTCCCCCACGCGGAGCGCGACGGGCGAGCGGTCGCTCGCCTCGAACGTGTCCCGGGCGCGGACGGCGTACCCGTCCATCGCCGCCCGCGGGTAGTGTGGCACCGGCCGTGGACTCGAAACTGGTTCGGCCACGACGCGCCCGTCAGCCGCGCCCAGCGACACGGACTCGCTTCGCTCGTGTGGTTCGACGGCCCCCAGCAACTGCGACCGGGCGTCTTCCACCGGTGTCCGGTCTTTGAACCCCGCCGACCGTCGGTCGTCCTCGTTCATGACGCCCCGTATGGCGACCGGGACAAAAACACCTCCGTCCCGTTCCGTGCCCGTTTAACCGTCGGGGGGAGTAGGCCGGGCATGGACATCGTCGACGCGCTGGCCGCTCGGCACGGCCTCACCTGCACGGTGGGTGCGGGCGGGAAGAAGACGACGATGGCGACACTCGCAGGTCGACTCGACCGCGCGGTCGTGACGGCGACGGTCCGCATCCCCATCTTCGACTCGTGGGTCGCGGACGTGGCCGTCACGGACGACCCGGTCGAGGCGGTCGAGCGAGCCGGCGCCTGGCCGCTCGGGGTGGTGCCGGAACGCGAACGCGACGACCGGTACCGGGGGTACGACCCCGCGACCGTCGACGCCCTCGCCGGGACCGGGTTGCCGCTCCTCGTGAAGGCCGACGGCGCGCGGATGCGGCGCTTCAAGGCACCCAACCACCGCGAACCGCGTCTCCCCTCGCGTGCCGCGACGGTCGTCCCCATCGCGAGCGCCCACGTCGTCGGGCAGCCACTGGACGAGGACCGAGTCCACCGCGTCGACCGCGTGAGCGAACTCACGGGGCTCGACCCTGGCGACGAGATCCGGCCCGTCGATGTCGCGACCGTCCTGGCCAGCGAACGGGGTGGACGGAAGGGCGTGCCCGAGGGCGCCACGGTCGTTCCGCTCCTGAATATGGTCGACGATGCGACCCTCGAAGCGCGGGCCCGCGAGGTCGCACGGGCGATCCACGAACGCGCCGACGTGCCGCGGGTCGTGCTCGCCGAGATGCGGGCCGACGACCCGCTCGTGGCTGTCGTCGAGTAAACTACTCCCCGGCGAGTCGCTCGGCCGCGGCCTCGAACTCCTCGCGGGTGTTGAGGTTCTCGAAGGTATCGAGGGACGTCCGTTCCAGGATCTCCTCGCGCTCGACGACGACGTAATCGAGGTCGAACAGCGGCTCGACGATGCGTCCCTCGCCGCGGTCCAGTGCGTCCTTGCAGGCTGCGACCATCGGGTCGGCGCGGTAGACCGCCTGCGTCGTCTGGAACCACTCGTCCGGGCGGGGGACCGCGGCGTCGTGTCCCGCCGCGCAGTCGAAGAGGTACATGACGAACCCGGGGTCGACGAACGGCATGTCACACGCGACGACGAGCGCGTACTCGGCCTCTACTGCCGACAGGCCGGTCGCGATCCCGGCCATCGGCCCCTCGTCGGGTCGCTCGTCGATTGCGAACGTCGGTTCGTGGCGGCCGCCGGCCAGCGCCGCCGCGATTGCGTCGTGCTGGTCCTCCCGACAGTTCACGACGAGGGAATCGACCACGCCGGCCAGCCTGTCGGCGACATGCCGGACCATCGGCGTCCCCGCGAGGTCCGCGACGGCCTTGTCGCGGTCGCCGAAGCGTGTCGAGCGTCCCCCGGCGACGATGACACCCGCGCCCATGGGTCCGGGTTGGGGGCTGGCGTTCAAGAATCTTCGGCGATGAGACCCGTCGTGTCGTGTTCTCGGTCCCGGATA
>CAZUWC010000061.1:0-8145 GCA_964623935.1 uncultured Halobacteriales archaeon | reverse complement strand
TACGCCTCGAACTTCGAGCACGTCCCCGCGGGCGAGGCCTTCGCGGCCGCCGACGGCGAGGAAGTCGTCGCCGAGGAGGGCTTCTATCCCGTCCTGATGTCGCCCTACGGCTACGAGGACGTGTTCGGGTACGCCGCCGAGTGGCTCGGGACGGTCGGGAGCGAGGCCACCTGAAGAACGATGTCCTCGAGCTGGCCGTCGCGGCGCTCACTGGTGCTTGCCGGGCTCACGCTCTCGCTCGCTCTCGCCGCCGCGGCCGCGCTGGCGAGCGTGCTCGCGACGGTGTTTTTCGCCGTCACCGTCGCCTACGTGCTGTACCCGATCCGGGAGCGACTGGTCGCGACGGGCCTGCCGCGCCGGGTCGCCGTGGCCGGCGTCGCGGTCGCCGCTCTCCTCGCCGTCCTGGCCGTGTTCGTGCCGGTCGGTTTCGTTCTCTACCGCCGACGGACCGCGCTCTTCGACACCCTGCGGCGCGTGCCCGACTCCATCGTCTTCGGGGTCGAGGGGTTCGAGTACGCCGTCGAGACCGCCGCGCTGATCGCACAGGCCGAGGTCGCCCTCCGGGAGTTCGCTATCTCGATCGCCCGGTCGGTGCCCGTGCTGGCGCTGAAGCTCGTCCTGTTCGGGATTCTGGTCTACGGGCTCCTCCTGCGACCCGACGCGGTCCGGGACGCGGTCGGCCGTCTCGTCCCCGGTGCGTACCACGACCTCGTCCGTGCCTTCCACGAGCGGACGCGGGCGACGCTGTACGCCATCTACGGGCTCCAGGCCGCGACCGCCGTCGGGACGTTTCTGATCGCCCTGGTGGTGTTCGGCGTTCTCGGCTACCGCTCGGCGCTCGCGCTCGCTGTCGTCGCTGGTGCCCTCCAGTTCGTCCCCGTGGTCGGCCCCAGCGTCCTGATCGTCGTCCTCGCGGCGGGGGACTTCATCGCGGGTGTCACCGGACGGGCCCTGGCGGTGCTCGTGCTCGGGCTGGTGCTCGTGGGCTTTCTCCCCGACGCCGTCATCCGCACGAAACTGGCCGGGTGGGCCGCGGACCTGCCCGTGAGTCTGTACTTCGTCGGGTTCGTCGGCGGCGTCCTCACGCTGGGTCCGATCGGGTTCATCGCCGGCCCGTTGCTCATCGCGCTGCTCGTGGAGTCGATAACACTGCTCTCCGAGGGTTCGAGTTCGACGCAGTCCGGGCTGTGACGCCGCGGCGGGGCAACGC
Organism: uncultured Halobacteriales archaeon; assembly: GCA_964623935.1. GTDB lineage: Archaea > Halobacteriota > Halobacteria > Halobacteriales > Haloarculaceae > SW-9-67-25. The sequence continues at coordinate 6,935 of CAZUWC010000061.1, read as the reverse complement.
CTATTGTTGTCGCGCGTCGACCCGGAGTGGATGAGAGACGACGCCGACGGGCGGGTCTACTACGTCATCAGCGACCTGCACATCGGCGGCGACGAGCAACTGGAACACGTCGAGTTCCTCGACGAGCTGCTCGCGTTCCTCGAACGCCTCGAAGGAGTCGAGGCGGACGCCGAACTCGTCGTCAACGGCGACGCGTTCGGCCTCTGGGAGTTTACCGACATCGACGGCCCCGCGAAGTTCGACGCGCTCCTCGAGCGGTACCCCGACCTCTTCGAGCAGTTGCGCGCGACCGGCGAGTCGATGCCGATCACGCTCCTCCCGGGCAACCACGACCACGAACTGGCCGCCTACGAGGAGTACGTCGACCGCCTGGCCGAGTACAACGTCGACCTCGTGCAGGCCGAGTCGATCACCCGCCCGGTCGGCGACCGCACGGTCTACTTCGAGCACGGCCACCAGCAGGACCCCAACAACCGCATCGAGGAATTCGGCAGCCCCCACGCGACGCCGCTGGGCTACTTCTACAACACCCACGTCACCAGCCGTGCCGGCCAGCTCTCGGACCGCGGACGGTTCAACTGGCTGAAGGACGTCCAGGCGGTCACGCCGACCGAGCGCATCCCCTCGTGGCTGGTCTCGAAGTACTTCTACCGGGAGATGAACCCTGCCCTGCGCTACGCCGCCGTCCCCTTCCTGTTTCTGTTCAACGTCAGCGCACTCCTGGCCATTTTCGCGGGCCTCGACGTGGCGGGCGTCTGGTCGATGCCCGTCGAGGCCGTCGAGGCTTTCGTCGGCCAGTTCGGCCGCGCCGGGGAGACCGTGTGGCTCCTGCTGACGGTCAACGTGGCCATCGCCGGCCTGCTGGTGCTCGTCGGAGCACCCCTGTTGATCCTGATACGCGACGTCCGACGGACCGTCGAGCGCTTCGGCGTCTTCGAGACGGACCTCACGGTCGACCCGAACGAACCCTACGAGGAGGCGGCCCGCGAGGTGTTCGCGGAGCGCCCGGAGACCGCAATCTACTGTTACGGGCACACCCACCGGCCGACGCTCCGCGAGGTCGACGGGCGGTTGCTGGTCAACACCGGGACCTGGCTGAAGCGGCTCCACCGGCGGGACGTGGTGGCCGGACGCCTTCCGCCGGTCTTCTACCCGTCCTACCAGCTGTGTGTGGTCCGGATCGCGCCCACGGATGGGGGCGTCGCCGTCGAGTACGAGGAAATCGAGAAGGCCAACCCTAGCAAGGAAGAACTCACGCTCACCGAACGGTTACTCACCCTGGGTCGGGAACCCGACCCCGACCTGCCCGACGGGGCACTCGTGGAGTCGTCGTCTGACGAGGCGGCCGTCGAATCGGCGTCCGTGGGAACCGAGTGAACGGGACTGCCCGGCTGCCAGCTACGCGTCTTCCGGCGGTTCGAACTCCACCAGCGTGAGGTCGCGGTCGAGCATACAGTAGTCGTGTGGCGGGTCGCCGAGAACCTCCTCGATGCGGTACTCGTCATCGAAGTCCAGGCCCATCGGTTCGCAGTACTCGTGGCTGGGGCAATCCGTGTGGGGACAGGGCCCCTCCAGCGAGGCCTTGCTCCCGGCGAAGGCGCTGGTGTCGGCCACGTTCGCGCGGACCGGCGCGGGTTCGACCTCGACGGCCCGGACGCCGGTGTCGTGGACCGCACACTCGAGTGTGTTGGCGTTCTCCCGGACGTCCACCACCTCGTAACGCCGGCCGGTGGTGAGGTTGAGACACTGGTCGCGGTAGGGACATCCCTCGCAGGCCGTCGACTCCCCCTGGTAGACGAACTCCGTCCCCTCGGTGGCCAGACGGGTCCCGATGAGCGTGACCGATGGCATCGTCCTCTCTTGTGCCCGCCCCGGATTAATACTGCCGGGACTGGACGCTGCCGGTCACCCCTCCCGCCCGGTCAGTTCGTCGAGTCGCTCGAAGTACTCCGGCCGGGGCACCTGGTAGAGGTCACGGTAGTCGATCCCCCCGCGGGCGAACGCCTCGGCGAGGTCGGCCGCTCCGGCCACGGCCGCCGCCCTGCTCTCGTACTCCGCTGCGGGGCGCTCGACTTCGGGTTCGAGGAACAGCCTCACGTACCAGGGGTCGCCGGGGTCGGGGTCGTTCCGCCCCGGCCGTCTGTTCCGCCGGCCCTTCGTGATGTAGATCGTCGGCAGGCAGGGCGGGGGGAACTCGGCCGTGTCGAAGACGTCGGGTCGATACGCGAGGACCACCTTCGTGGCCTCGTCGCTCCAGACTGCCCACCCCGCGGGCAGGTTCTCCAGGGTCATACCCACCGCTTCGGGGGGCCCGGCCATCAGTCCCGCGGTCGCTCCCGGCCCGTGGCGGGAAACCGGGCCCCCGGAGTTGAGATATTCACGACCCCTACTTGTATAAAGGGGACGTTCGGGCAGTTTCCCCGAGATTCCCGCCACCAACGCTGTATCGCATTTTTGCGTGGTGTGCCAGTCCGCAAACGGGCGCGAATCACCCAACATGGGGGAACGCTTATGAGTGTCGAATCCTCATATAATAAATAGTATCGGTGACGGCTCTACCGACATCCGCCCCGTGAGGACCGGAAGGCGGTGCCGCCAAGGTTGGTATGTCGACACATGACACGACGGGATGGACACGACCGGGCGGTCGCACGCGGGTGTACACGGAGTCCTCTCCGTCGGTGGTCGTCGCCGAGCGCCCCCATCGATACCGAACCGTGATAGCATGACAGAACGGACAGAGACACTCGCGGAGTTGAGCAGGGAGTACCAGGACACGATACCGGCCGACCTGCGGACGTCGCACTCGTTCGACTGGTATCTCGACGAAGTGTACGCGGCGCCGAAGATCGCCCGCAACGCACACCAGCGGGTCGCGGACATGTTCGACTTCTACGGCACCGAGTACGACGAGGAGGCCGGCGTGGTCGAGTACAAACTCGCCTCCGAGGACCCGCTGGGCGAGGGGGAGAACACCTTCTACGGACGGGTGGTCCACGAGGCCATGCACGAGTTCGTCAACAAGGTGAAATCCGGCGCACGCGGGTTGGGCCCCGAGAAGCGCATCAAACTCCTCCTGGGTCCCGTCGGCTCGGGGAAGTCGGACTTCGACCGGCAGGTCCGGCACTACTACGAGGATTATACGCGGCGGGACGCCGGTCGGATGTACACCTTCCGGTGGACGAACCTCTGTGACGTCATCCCCGACCAGGACCCCGCCGACGACGTGGTCCGGTCGCCGATGAACCAGGACCCGCTCGTCCTCCTGCCGCTGGAACAGCGCCAGCGTCTCATCGACGACATCAACGACAACCTCGATGCCCCCTACACCATCCGCAACGAGCAGGCCCTCGACCCCGCCTCGGAGTTCTACATGGACCGGCTGCTGGCCCACTACGACGACGACCTCGAGGCGGTCCTGGCAAACCACGTCGAGGTCGTGCGGTTCGTCGCCGACGAGAACCGCCGGCAGGCCATCGAGACCTTCGAACCCAAGGACAAGAAGAACCAGGACGAGACGGAACTCACCGGCGACGTCAACTACTCGAAGATCGCGGTCTACGGGGAGTCCGACCCCCGTGCGTTCGACTACGCGGGGGCGTTCTGTAACGCCAACCGCGGCATCTTCTCCGGCGAGGAACTCCTGAAACTCCAGCGGGAGTTCCTGTATGACTTCCTGCACGCCACCCAGGAGCAGACCATCAAGCCCAAGAACAACCCCCGGATCGACATCGACCAGGTGATCGTCGGCCGGACGAATATGCCCGAGTACCGCGACAAGAAGGGCGACGAGAAGATGGAGGCCTTCAACGACCGGACAAAGCGCATCGACTTCCCGTACGTCCTGGAGTACGAACAGGAGGCGATGATCTACCGGAAGATGCTCCGCAACGCCGACCTGCCGGACATCCAGGTCGAGCCTCACACCCTGGAGATGGCGGGCCTCTTTGGCGTCCTGACCCGCATCGAGGAACCCGACACCGGGAAGATCGACCTCGTCCAGAAGGCCAAGGCCTACAACGGCGAGATCGACGAGGCCGAGGACGTCGACGTCAAGAAACTCCGCGACGAGGCCGAGGAGAAGGCCGACATCGGCGAGGGGATGAACGGCGTCTCGCCACGCTTCATCGGCGACGAGATCGCCGAGGCCATCATGGATTCGATGCACCGGTCCCGGCAGTTCCTCTCCCCGCTGACGACGTTCAACCACCTCGAAGAGAACCTCGAAAATCACGGCTCGATCGACGTCGAGGACTTCGAGACCTACTACCGGTACCTCGAACTCGTCCGCGAGGAGTACAAAGAACGGGCCATCGAGGACGTCCGCCACGCGCTGGCCTACGACGTCGACGAGATCTCCCGGCAGGGCGAGAAGTACATGGACCACGTGATGGCCTACATCGACGACGACACCGTCGAGGACACCATCACGGGCCGCGAGCAGGAACCCGACGAACAGTTTTTGCGGTCGGTCGAGGAGAAACTGAATCTCCCCGAGGACCGCAAGGACGACTTCCGCCAGGAGGTGGCCAACTGGGTTTCCCGGCGCGCCCGCGAGGGCGAACCCTTCGAACCCCAGGACAACGACCGGCTCCGGCGCGCCCTGGAGCGGAAACTCTGGGAGGACAAGAAACACAACATCAACTTCTCGGCGCTCGTCTCCAGCGGCGAGATGGACGACGAGGAGCGCAACCAGTGGATCGACGCGCTCATCGAACAGGGCTACTCCGAGGAGGGGGCCAAGGAGGTCCTGGAGTTCGCGGGCGCCGAGATCGCGAAAAGCGAGATGGAGGAGTAGCGTGACCGGCGAGGAGTTCATCGACGCGGCCGACCGCGCCTTAGAGGAGACCTACGAGGAGCCGATGTCCATAGAGGAGTACGTCGGCATGCTCCTCGAACATCCTTACAGGGCCGCCCACGCCTCGAAGTACCTGCTTGCCGCCATCGAACACGCCGGCACGCGGACCGTCATCGAGGAAGGCGAACAGACGGAGCGGTACCGTTTCTTCGACGACCCGTGGAACGATGGCGAGCACGCCATCCTCGGCAACACCGAAGTGCTGAACGCGTTCGTCGACGACCTCCGGTCCATCGCGGCGGGCCGCGGGAAAGACGAGAAGATCCTCTGGCTCGACGGGCCCACAGCCACGGGCAAATCGGAGCTGAAGCGGTGCCTGATAAACGGCCTCCGGGAGTACTCCAAGACCGACCGCGGGCGCCGGTACACGCTGGAGTGGAACGTCGCCGGCGCGGGCGAGACGCCCGGAATCACGTACGGCGACCGCGAGGTGGCCGACGAGGACGACTGGTATGCCAGCCCGGTCCAGTCCCACCCCCTCACGGTGTTCCCGGAGGACGTCCGCGCGGACATCGTGGCGGAACTGAACGACCGGCTGGACGATCACATCCCCGTGCGTCTGGAGGGCGACCTCGACCCCTTCTGCCGGGAGGCCTACGAGTATCTGGAGGAGCAGTACCGCCGGGAGGGCGTCGAGGACCTCTTCTCTGCGGTGACCAGCCCCGAGCACCTGCGCGTGAAGAACTTCGTCGTCGACGTCGGGCGCGGCATCGGGGTGCTCCACTCGGAGGACGAGGGCCAGCCCAAGGAACGGCTCGTGGGCTCCTGGATGGCCGGCATGCTCCGTGAACTGGACTCGCGGGGCCGCAAGAACCCCCAGGCCTTTTCATACGACGGCGTGCTCTCGCAGGGCAACGGCCTCCTGACCGTCGTGGAGGACGCCGCCCAGCACGCCGACCTCCTCCAGAAGCTGTTGAACGTCCCCGACGAGGGGCGGGTCAAACTCGACAAAGGCATCGGGATGGACATCGACACGCAGCTCATCATCATCTCGAACCCCGACCTCGAGGCCCAACTGAACCAGCACGCCGACCGAGAGGGCAAGGACCCGCTGAAGGCGCTCAAGCGGCGTCTCGACAAGCGGGAGTTCGGCTACCTGACGAACCTCTCGCTGGAGTCCCAGTTGCTCCGGCGGGAACTGACCGACCGGACCGAGGTGTGGGACGCCGACTCCCGGGACCGGATCGAGGAGTGGATCCGCGAGCCGATCACGGTCGCGGTTCGGGACGCCACCGAGGCGGTCACCGAGCGGGAACTCGCGCCACACGCCATCGAGGCCGCGGCGCTGTACGCCGTGGTGACGCGCCTGGACAGCAGCGACGTCCCGGGCGGACTGGACCTGGTGGACAAGGCCATGCTGTTCGACCGCGGCTACCTCCAGGAGGGCGACGAGCGGATCGACATCGAGGAGTTCGACTTCGAGGACGGCACGACCGACGGCGACCAGGGCATCCCCGTCACCTACACGCGGGACGTCGTCGCGGACCTGCTCCACGAGGAAAGCGAGCGCTTCCACGAGGAGTTGCCCGTCGAGCGGGTCATCATGCCCCGCGACATCCTCGACGCGATGGCCGACCGGCTCCCCGACGCGCCGGTGTTCTCGAACACGGAGGCCGCGGAGTTCGAGGAGCGGGTCGTCCCCGTCAAGAACCACGTCTTCACCCGCCAGGAGACGGACGTCCTCGACGCGATGATGCGCGACAAGCGCGTCGACCAGGAGACCGTCGAGGAGTACATCGAACACGTCTACGCCTGGTCGGAGGGCGAGCAAATCGAGAACGAGCGGGGCGAACTCGTGGCGCCGGACCTCCTGAAGATGAAGGTCTTCGAGGTCGAACACCTCGGGCGCTTCTCCGAGGACGACTACGAGGGCGACAAACCCCACGAGCAGGTCCGGAAGTTCCGGACAGAGAAGATCATCACCGCCCTGAACCGCCACGCCTGGACCCAGCGGGACGAACAGTTCCGCGTCGAGGACGTCAACCCCAAGGAGATCCCCGTGATCCGGACGGTGCTTGGCAGCCACGACTGGGAGGACGTCCGGCGGACCTACGAGGACTTCGACCCCCGGCAGTGG
>CAZUWC010000060.1:0-8193 GCA_964623935.1 uncultured Halobacteriales archaeon | reverse complement strand
CTCGCCCTCGCGCCGCTCGGCACGCGCTCCCGGCCAGTGGTGGCGCACGCTGTCGTTCCCGCGAGCGAAGCGAGTGGGAGCCAGCGAGTCGCAGCCCGCGCAGCGACAGCGAGCAGGACCGACTCGCAGGGCAAGTAACGCAGGGAGCACAGCGACCGAGTAACGCAACGAGTCCGACCGTTCCGTCAATATTTTTACTCACTGCTGAATACGCCGCGCCATGGCCGACTCGTCGCTCCGTGTCGGGTTCGTGCGAAAAGAGTCGCCCTCCGCCGAACAGGAGGCCGCGCTGGCCTGGCTGGCCGACCGCGAGGGCGTCACCGCCGTCACGGTGGAGGGACCCGGCGACCTGCCGGCCGACATCGACGTCGCGTGGTGGCACCGCGACGAACCCATCGAGGCCGAACCGCCGGCCGCGGTGACGGCAGCACTCGCGGCGGCCCTCGATTCGGGTGGGGGTGTGGTGCTGACGCTCCGTGCGATGGAGGCGGTCACGGCGCTGGGCATCGAGGACGTCGGGCCGGACGTGCGGACCATCGAGACGGTCGACGAGCCCACGGGTCCCCTCTGGCGGGTCCTGTACGACGACCACCCTGCCGTCGCGGCCTTCGACTCGCTGCGCGTCCCGGTCTGTGACCGCGGCGAGAGCGCCGTCGCGCGCTACGAGTCGGTGCTCCCGACGAACGGCGAGGTGCTGGCGGGCACCCACTGTGGCGGCACCGACGTCCCCCAGGAGATGGTCGTCGTCGCCTGGAACGCCGGCCACGGGGCCGTCCTCGGGGTGGGCACGCCGCTGTTGTTCGGCGAAACCGCGGACCCGCCAGTAGCGGAGAACCGCGACCGTCTGGCGCTGGAGTGTCTGCGCGCACTCGCGGGCGGGGCCGACCAGCCCGAACGCCCGGCCGACGCCGACGCGCTGGCCGCCATGCGCGAGCGCCTCGCCGGCGACCCGGACCGGCCGGCATACCACTTCACGCCGCCGGCGAACTGGCTGAACGACCCGAACGGCCTCATCAGGTGGGGCGGCCGGTACCACATCTTCTACCAGTACAACCCCGCCGGCCCCTTCCACGACACCATCCACTGGGGGCACGCTGTCAGCGACGACCTCGTCTACTGGGAGGACGAACCGGTGGCGCTGGCACCCTCGCCGGACGGCCCGGACCGGAGCGGCTGCTGGTCGGGCTGTGCGGTCGACGACGACGGGACGGCGACCATCCTCTACACCGGGGGGGACGGCCGCTCGCAGTTGCCCTGTCTGGCCACGTCGGAGGACCCCGACCTCTGTGAGTGGGACAAGCACTGGGACAACCCGGTCATCGAGGAACCGCCCGCCGAGGTGGACCTCGTCGAGACCGAACACTGGGAGGCGGAGTTTCGCGACCACAGCGTCTGGCGGGAGGGCGACACCTGGTACCAGGTCATCGGCACCGGCGTCGACGGCGCCGGCGGGGCCGCGCTCCTGTACAGTTCCACGGACCTGCGGGACTGGCGCTACGAGGGGCCGTTACTCGTCGGCGACGGCGGCGACGGCACCGTCTGGGAGTGCCCGGAACTGCTGGACCTCGGCGAGAAACAGCTGTTGCACGTCTCGAACTACGAGGACGTCGTCTACTTCCTCGGGGAACTCGACGACGGTCGGTTTCACGTCGACCGCCGGGGCGTCCTCGACCACGGCGACTTCTACGCCCCGCAGTCGTTACACGACGGCGACCGTTCGCTGACCTACGGCTGGCTGCCCGAGGCCCGCGACCTGGGCGCACAGTGGGACGCCGGCTGGTCGGGCGCGCTCTCCCTGCCGCGGACCCTCTCGCTCGGGCCCGACGGCGGCCTCCGGCAGCGGCCCGCCGCCGAGATGGCGGCGCTGCGCGAGCGCCGGCTGACCGGCCCGAGGGCCATCGACCTCGACGGACAGCGGCAGCCCTTGGACGCGGCGGGACGGGCCCTGGAACTGGAACTGGAGGTCGGGCTCGAGGACGCCTCGGCGTTCGAACTCTCGGTCTTCGAGTCCCCCGACGGCACGGAGCGGACGCCGGTCCGGTACACCAGCAGGAGCGAACTCCGCGTCGAGCGGGCCACCTCCAGCGCGGACCCACGGGCGACGACCGACACCCAGCGGCTGACGGTCACACCCTACGACGAGCCGCTGTCGCTGCGGGTCTTCCTGGACGGCTCCGTCGTCGAACTCTACGCCAACGAGCGCCACTGCCTGACCAGCCGCGTCTACCCCACCCGCGAGGACAGCACGGGCGTGTCCCTCGCTGCCGAGGATGGCCAGGCACGGGTGCGGGAACTGTCGGCCTGGCGACTCCGGCCAGTGATGACACCCGAGACCGCCGACACACCCTCCTCGACACCCCCATAGAGATCGACCGCACCCTACTGGTAGGTCCGACTCCAGCGCGCCCGGACGTCCACGTCGGGGTCGGGGCCGCCCCCGGCCGCGAGCATCGCCGGCGTGACGCCACTGTGTTCGGGCGCAGGCAGCGTCTCCTCGGGCGTGGGGATGTGCCAGTGGGCGAGCGTCCCCCGGACCCAGGTGCGGTCGTCGGCCACACCGAGCCTGACAGTCGGCCCGAGCGTCCCGCCGAAGCGGCGGCGTTGCTCGAACTCCGGGAGGTCCGCGACCTCGTCCAGGGACTCCCCGGCAAAGTCGAAGTAGTTGAAGAAACTCTGGACGAGCACCTCCTCGCGGTGGGGGAAGGCCATCCAGGAGTAGGCCTGGAACGGCGCGTTCGCGGGGTTGGTGACGACCAGCCCCGAGCCGTTCAGCGGGCGGTACTCGCCGCGCAGCGAGTCGGCGACGAACCCGTAGAGGGCGTCGTACCCCTCCAGGCCGGGCGCGAACGTGTGCATGTGGCTGGAGACGAACAGGTAGTACCGGCCGTCCTTCAGGACGACGTGGGGCCGTTCGAGTTCCTGATTGACACAGACCGAGTCCACGAGCGGGGGCCGGAGTTCCCACTCCAGAGGGTCGCCGGAGGGCGAGGTGGCGATGCCGACACAGCCGTTGAACTCCTGCTGGCCCGGGCCGCCGCCACAGGCGTCGCTACCCTCGGGGACGGGGACGTTCGCCTCGAACAGCAGCGCCGTCTCGCCGGTCGCCGGGTCCGTGAAGAACCACGGGTCCCGGAAGGTGTAGATCATGCCCCGGGACTGGTCCTCCCGCTCGTACCACTCGCCGTCGGGTTCCAGGAGTACCTCGTGGTGGAACGGCCCCTCGATGTGCACGCCGCCGGGCGTGGCGTCGATGGTCCCGCCGTGGCCGACCGCGATGCGCTGGCTGTAGGTCAACTCGGCGGCAGTCCCGTCGCCGGCGGCCGTGTAGTAGAGGTAGAGGTCACCGTCGAGTGCGAGGGCCGACCCGGCCCACTGGCGCTGGCCCAGCGCCTCGCCGTCGAAGACGACGCCGCCGTCGTGCCACTCGCGGCCGTCCCGCGAGTAGAAGTACCGGATCTCGGCGACGTCGTGGCGCTTGCCCGGCAGCAGGTCGGCGGGTGCCGTCAGCGAGAAGAGCACGCGCCAGCCGCCGACCGTCGCCACCCGGCCGTGCCGGTCCCGGAGCAGCCACGTGTCCCAGACGTGCACGTCGCTGGCCGGGTCCACGTCGGGCGGTTCGATGACCGGCGTGACCGTCTCGGGAGTCCGCCTGATTCCCGCGGCCTGCTCGCGCGTCCACCGTGACCAGTCCCGGCTCATGCGTGTCGACCCCTGAATTCGGCGACGGTCTCCCTGTCGGGCAGCGGTGCCATCGCGCCGCCGCCGGTCGTCGCGACCGCCGCGACGGCGTTGGCGAAGGCGAGCGTCTCCTCGGGGCTCTCACCGTCGGTCAGCGCCGCCACCACGCCCGCGAGGAACGCGTCGCCCGCGCCCGTCGTGTCGACGACCTCGGCCTCGTAGCCGGGGTGTGTCCACTCGCCGCGCCCCCACGGCGAGTCCGGTCCGGCAACGGCGCGTGCGCCCGCGCCGCCCGCGGTCACGAGCACGATGTCGGGGCCCGCCTCCAGGAGTCGCTCGGCGAAGTCCTCGCCCGCGGGCAGGTCGGCCGGTGCGAGGTCCTCGCGGGTCGCCTTCAGGACGTCGGTCAGCCCGAGCATCCGCTCGATGGTCGCCGTGAGGTCGGGCCCGTTCTCCCAGAGTTCGGGGCGCGTGTTCGGGTCGAAGACGATCCGGCAGTCCGCCGCGCGGGCCCGCTCGACCAGGTCGAAGGTGGCCGACCGGGCGGGTTCGACCGAGAGCGGGACGCCGCCGACGACGACGGTGTCGACCGACGCGAGGGTCGCATCGTCGACGACTGCGGTGTCGAGGTGGGTGTCGGCGGTGTTCTCGCGGTAGAAGGTGAACCCGCGGTCGGCGTCGGGGTCGTGGCTGACGAACGCGAGCGCCGTCGGCCGGTCGAGGCGGGTGACGAACCGCTCGGGCAGTCCCTCGGCGGCGAGCGTCTCCGCGAGAAAGTCGCCGAAGGGGTCCGTCGAGAGGGTCGTACAGAGCCAGGGCGTCTCGCCCAGGCGCGCGAGAGCGACGGCGACATTCGAGGGCGCGCCGCCCGCCCGCCTGTCGAACCGCTCGACGTCGGCGAGTGCCCCCGGGGTAGCCGGGATGAAATCGACCAGGCACTCGCCCGCGACGAGGACGTCCGGTGTCATACGCAACGGTGACAGGTCACCCGGGAAAAAACCTGGGTCACTCCGATTCGGACGAACATATTTACCCCTCAGAGTGGTAGTGTATCCTGCTGGATCAATGGCTACGGGATCGCAAATCGTTACGACGCCGGGCGTCTTGGGAGGAAAACCCCGCCTAAAAAACCGTCGGGTGAGCGTCGCAGACGTGGTCGAACACCTGCGGGACGGCGCAAGCGTCACCGAGGTGGCCGACCGTCTCGAACTCTCCGAATCTGAGGTCGAGGCCGCCCGCGAATACTGGCGTGACCACCCCGACGAGATCGCCGACGATCTGGCGTCCCGCGACGAACTGTACGCAGAGCTGCAGGATTCGAGCCGAGCGTCGTCGTAGATGCGGGTCCTCTTCGATCGGAACGTCGAGCCGAGATACATCGACGCCATCGGGGCCGAGAACTGGTCTGTCACCGAGCGTGCAGCCGACTGCCTCCCGGAGACTGCACCGGACAGACGAGTCGCCCGCTACGCCGAGGACCACGATATGGTCGTCTTCACGCGCGACGACGATTTCTTCAGACTGCTCCGGGACAGATACCGGTGTGGACTGCTGTTCTTCCATCAGAAGCACGCGACGTCACCCGCACAGATCGTCACCGCCGTCGACAACATCCGACGCAGCTATACCGACTACACGGAAATCGAAGAAGGGCTACCTGGAAACTGGGTCTAGGCACTCCGGACGATACGCTCCTCGGGGACCGTTCACTCTAATTCGTCCAGACAGCCCGAACAGTACGTCGCCTCGGCGACGTTGCGCGTCCCACACGAGTCACACCTGCGCAGGATGTCGCCGGTAGACTCGCTGCTGCTCGCGGTGTGTGGCCGCACCGACCCGGACTCGGCGGCCATCGTCGCCAGGTGATCGTCGCGCTCGTCGACATCCAGGTCGTGGTGCTCGCCCAGTCGGACGATGAGGTCGTCGTCGCGCAGCCACTCCAGGAACCGCAAAAGCTGGAAGAACATGACGGTCGGCATCACGATCACGAACACCGCGACCGCGACCCGCCAGACGACGGCCAGCGTCCCTAACTCCGCCATACTCGAACGAGGGCTCCGCGAATCATAGACCTGTTGCCTCGAAATTACCGCAGTCTGTCACGTTGTGTTTGCTACTCTCTCACACGGGAAACCCCAGGCAGCGAGCAGTATTGACATTCTACAATAATAATCAAAACGACTTTTTGCAGTACATATATATATTATAGTTTTGTAAAACAACACCTGTAATGGTTGATATTGACCAACACAGTCAGGACGGTACGCGTGGCGTGTCGCGGCGACGGTTCATAGCAGCAACCGGCGCGACCGGCGCCTCCATGTGGGTCGCCGGTTGTGGCGGTGGCGACGGTGGTTCCGGCGAAGGACCAGTCGAGATCACGATGGACGGCCAGTGGGCCGACGCGCAGGAACCCGTCGCCAACGCGCTGTACGACGCGGGCCTGAGCGAGGACGTCGAGATCGAGATCCTGCCGGGTGACTTCGAGAGCGGTGCGCGCCGCTCGGAGTTCACCTCCGCGCTGGACGCCGGCCGGGGCAGCCCGGACGTCTTCATGATGGACTCGGGATGGACGATCCCGTTCATCGTGCGCGGCCAGCTGGTCAACCTGAGCGAGAACCTCTCCTCGGAGACGCTCGATTACGTCCAGAGCGATTACCTCGACGCGTCGGTCCAGACGGCGACCAACCCGGAGTCGGGTGATCTCTTCGGACTGCCGCTGTTCCCGGACTATCCGGTGATGCACTACCGGAAGGACCTCGTCGAGGAGGCAGGCTACGACCCCGAGGGAGAAAGCTGGGCGACTGAACCGATGACCTGGGGAGAGTTCGCCGAGGTGGCGGCCGACGTCTGGCAGCAAAACGAGGGCGACCTCGATTACGGGTTCACCACGCAGGGCGACAACTACGTGGGAACCGCCTGCTGTACGTTCAACGAGATGATGACCTCGATGGGCGGCGCGTACTTCGGTGACCACGAGAACCTCTTCGGGCCGGTCGGCGACCGACCGATCACTGTCAACGAACAGCCAGTCATCGACACGATCCGGATGATGCGGTCGTTCATGGAGGGCCCCGACGCCGAGAACGCCCACCCGGACTTCCCGCAGATCACCACCACGGACGTCATCGAGTTCACCGAGGAACCCTCGCGGGAACCCTTCACGGGCGGGAACGCGGCGTTCATGCGCAACTGGCCCTACGCGATCACGATCAACCTCGGCGACGACGCTGCGTTCGACCCGAGCGACTACGACGTCATGCCGATGCCGTTCGGCGTCCCCGAGGGCGAGGGTTCCTACGAGGGTACCGGCGGCACCAGCCACGCGCTGGGCGGGTGGCACCTCACGATCAACCCGAACAGCCAGAAACAGGACCAGGCAGTCCAGGTGCTGGAGGCCTTCGCCAACCAGGACGTGATGGTCACCGTGATGGAAGAGCTGGGGAATCTTCCCCCGGATCCGTCGGTCAACGAGCAGGTCACCGAGGATCAGGTCGGCGGCATCGCAAACTTCCTCGATACGCTGGCTGTGGCCGGACAGAATACGGTCCCGCGGCCGGTGACGACCGTCTGGCCCGACGAGTCGCCGCTCGTCTCGGACCAGATCTCCCAGGCCTACCAGAACAACAAGTCACCCGAACAGGCCATGGCCGACCTGGAAGAGGAACTCGCAAACATCGAGGAGAGCGTCTAATCCGAGGGTCCGACCGTGTCAACAGACACTCCGGGGACGCGATTGCTCGCCCGGCCGCTGAACTGGCTGGAGACCCAGACAGAGGCGGTGTTCGCGTACGTGCTGCTGGCGCCAGCCTTCCTGCTGCTGGCGATAATCGCGTTCATCCCGCTGGTCCAGACGTTCCGGTTCTCGCTGCTCGCAGACGAGACTGCGGCAGCCAATCCCTTCGGGGAGTTCGTCGGCTTCGGGAACTACGCCGCGCTGTTGAGCGGCGAGGCGCTCGTCCCTCAGCAGTTCCTCGACCCGACCTTCGAGACGCCGCTGCTCCAGCAGGCGCTGTTCGTGACGCTGGCCTTCGCAATCCTCAGCGTACTCTTCGAGACGCTGATCGGGTTCGGACAGGCACTGGTCATCGACCAGGACTTCTACGGGCGTCGGTGGGTCCGCGTGGCGATTATCATTCCCTACGCGATTCCCATCGTCATCCAGGCGATGATCTTCTTCCTGATGTTCAATCCGACCGTCGGCTTCGCGTCGGATTTCATGCAGTCGATCGGCATCTTCGGGCAGAATCCGCTTGCGACCCCAGGTGATTCGTTCATCATCGTGCTCGTCGCCGACATCTGGAAGACCGCCGCGTTCATGGCACTGCTGATCCTCGCGGGACTCCAGAGCGTCGACCGGGGCCTCTACGACGTCGCCAAGGTGTCCGGAGCCTCGCCCTGGCAGCGGTTCAAGTACATCACGCTGCCCCTGGTCGCGCCGGCGCTGCTGGTCGCGATGCTGTTCCGGACGATGGACGCGATGCGCATCTACGGGCTGATCGACGCCACCGCCGG
>CAZUWC010000059.1:0-8375 GCA_964623935.1 uncultured Halobacteriales archaeon | reverse complement strand
ATCTGGGTCGCGATGGGGATGTACTCCGGGAGGACGTTCACGTCGTCGGGAATCGCGTAGCCGTCGCGGTGACCAGCGGCGGGTGCCAGCAGCGAGGCCAGGTCCATCCCGTGGACGTACTTGGCGGCGTGGTCGCGGTAGGTGGGGACGAGCCAGTCCTCCGCGGCGAGGGCGTACCCCGAGGCGACCTGCGAGCCCTCCTGTCCGGTCATGGGGGCGTAGGTCGCGATGCGGCCCTGGCGCTGCAAGGAGATGGCCCGCCGGTCGAAGGTCCGGGCCAGGCGGAGGTCCTCGTACATCCCGAGCAACTCCTCGTCGGTGAGGTCCGGGAGTTGCGCGCCGGGACAGACGTTGCCGTCCTCGTCGAGGACGCGTATCGGTTCGTCGCACGGTGCTGGGTCGGTGGGGGCGTACGGCGTCGGTCGTTCGGGTTCGCTCATGTATGGTGGCGCGTGTCGTCGGTGGTAGGAAGTCGGTCCGGCCGGGTTCGGCCCACCTCCGAACCCGCTGGCAACGGAATCCGGAAGCGTGGCCGAAAACGTTGTCCCGCGGAAGCGGTGCGGGACTCAGTTTGTCGATTTAAAGAACCTAAAAGCGAACCCTGTGAAACGAACAGCGTTGCTCACGCTGCTGTTTCGCGGGCAAACCCCCGTCGAAGCGACGTCACGCGAGGGGTGCATACCCGAAAGAAGTCGGCCGTGATATATAATGATTGTGCGTGTCGCGTTCACACGGCACGACCGTCTCCCGGCGTCGCCTGGCGGACGCTACGCGTCCCGGAACGGGTGTTCGACGCCAGTCTCGGCCGCGATACCCGCGAGGGCATCGACGACTCTGTCCGGCAGTGGAATCCCCTCGTCGGTCCGGCCCCTGTATGTGCGGTGTTCGGCCTCGCCCGGGAGCAGGGGGTCGTCGCCGCGTGCAGCGTCGCCGACGGGCACCTCCGGGTGGGAGTCCGCCGCGCGGTAGTGCTCGACCAGCGTTTCGACCTTCCCGGCCATCTCCTCGCGGTCTGCGAACCGCGCCGGCTCGACCGCGAGCATGAGCGCGCCGTTCGTGAACCAGGCCTGCGGGTCACGCTGCCCGGCGACCGGGCCGCCGCCCAGCAGTCCCGCGAACAGTTCGGCCATCACCGCGAGACCGGTGCCCTTGTGGCCCGCCGTCGTGCCGCCGACCGGGCGGAGCGCGCCCTCCGGGTCTTCGGCCTGGAACTCGACCATTCCGCTGGGGTCGGTCAGCGGCTGCCCGTCGTCGCCGACGGCCCACTCGCCCGGAATCTCCTTGTCGTCGGCGTGGTAGGCGTGGACCTTCCCGTGGGCGACCTGCGAGGTGGCCATATCGAGCACCAGCGGAAAGGGCAGGCGGTCGAACGTCGGCACGCCCATCGTCACCGGATTGGTGGAGAACCGCCGCGTGGTCGAACCAGCCGGCGCGACCACGAGGCTGCCACCCGAGGTGTGGACCAGCGAGAGGTAACACAACCCCTCGCCAGTGACGCGCTCGGCCCACTCGCCCATCCGCCCGAGGTGTGTCGCGTTCCGGATGCCCACGCCGGCGACGCCGTGCCCGCGGGCGCGCTCGACGAGGTGGTCAACGGCCACGCGGCCGACGAACTGGCCGAACGCGCTGCAGCCGTCGAGGACCCCGGTCGCGCCCTCGTCGACCAGCATCTCGGGAGTGGCGTCCGGGACGAGCACGCCATCGTTGATCATGTCGCGATAGGTCGGAATCCGGAGGACGCCGTGGGAAGTGTGGCCCCGTAGATCCGCACCGACCAGCGAGGATGCTACCTTCGCGGCGACGTCCTCGGGCGTCCCGAACTCTACGAGCAGCGACGTCGCGAACGATTCCAGCGTATCGGCGTCTATCTGGACCATTGTCGTCTACTCGGTGTCGACGGACAAAAGGATTACAAAAATATTATTAGTACCACAGGCGTACCACGAAGTATGAGCACGGATGCCGACGATGAGGGCGACATGGTGAAACTCAACGTGAAGGTTCCGGAGCGACTTCTCGAAGAGATCGACGAACTCGCCGAGGAACTGGAGTACACCAACCGATCGGAGTTCGTTCGCGAGGTCCTCCGCGACACCACGGAGCCGGTCCTGACGCCCGGTGCACAGGAGGGCGTCTCGCAGGGGTACGCGGACGTTGCCGCGGGACAGACGATGTCCACGGAAGAGGCCCGGGAACGCCTCGGTCTCGACGGCGATTGAACCGTGGCTCACGATGTCGTCCTGACGGAGACGCTGGTCGAGACGCTGGAACAGTTCGAAACGGAGGACGCGGAGCGGATCATGGGCAAGCTAGAGGAAGTCGGGGACTTCCCCGATCACTTCCTCGATCGTCTCAAGAACCACCCCGGCTACAGGCTCCGGGTCGGTGACTTCCGCGTGCTGGTCGACTGGGACAAGGACGACGAGGTACTCTACGCCATCGATGCGTTCGAGCGGAAAAGCGAGTACCGCGAACTCGGGAACTACCGGGAAGTCTGGGGGTCCTGGCGGGACGAAGCGTAGCAGCCGACAAGCGGTTACCCGGTGTTCTTCATCCCCGCCGCGATGCCCTTCACCGTCAGCCGCAGGACGCGCTCCTCCTGTTCGGTCCGGTCGTCGGTCCCCAGCAGGAGAACCTGGATGTAGTTGAGCGGGTCGACGTAGGGGTTGCGCCGTTCGAGGCTCTCTGCCAGCCAGCCGGGTTCCAGCACGGAGTCCCGGCCGGTGATGGCACAGACGAGTTCGCAGGCGCGCTCGTACTCGGCACGGATCGGTTCGAACACCCGCTCCCGGAGGTCCTCGTCGGCCAGGGCCGCGTACTCGGTGGCGATCTCCATGTCCGTCCGGGCCAGCGAGAGGGCGGCGTTGTCGAGCATCGTCCGGAAGAACGGCCACTCCGCGTACATCTCCTGCAGGGTCCCGATGTCGCCCTCGGCGAGGTAGGCGTCCAGTCCCGACGCGAGCGAGTACCACCCGGGGACGATACACCGGGCCTGTGTCCAGGAGAACACCCACGGGATGGCCCGGAGGTCCTCGACGGTGCGCTCGCCGGTCCGTGAGGCCGGCCGCGACCCGAGGTTGAGGTCCTCGATGACGGTGATCGGCGTGGCCTGCTCGAAGTAGGAGACGAACCCCTCGGTGGCCAGGAGGTCCCGATACGCGTCCCGGGCCGCGTCGGCGGCGGTCTCCATCGCCTCGAGCCACTGGTCCTCGACGGGTTCGGTCGGGTGTTCGAGTGCCTCGTGGCGGGCCCTGACCTGCGCGTTGAGCATCTGTTCGAGTTCCCGCTCGGCGATGTCCTCGTTGGCGTACTTCTCGGAGATGGCCTCGCCCTGCTCGGTGAACTTCACCTCGCCCGTGACCGTCTCGTTGGGGAGTGCCAGCAGCGCGTCGTTCATCGGGCCGCCGCTCCGGGAGATGGAGCCCCCGCGGCCGTGGAAGAGCCGGAGTTCGATGTCGTACTCGTCGGTGATGGCCGCCAGCCGCTTCTGGTTGCGGTACAGCGACCACTGGGCCGCGAGGTAGCCGTTCTCCTTGTTCGAGTCGGAGTAGCCGATCATGATCTCCTGGACGTCCTCGCGTGCCGCCACGGCGGCGGCGTAGGCCTCGTTCTCGAAGAGCGTCCCCATGATGCGCCGGGCGCCCGAGAGGGCGTACTCGGTCTCCAGGAGGGGGACGATGTCGAGCCCGCAGTGGCCCGGCAGGTCCACGACGCCCACCTCCGCGGCCAGGAAGAGCACCTCCAGCACGTGGCTGGGCTCCTCGCACATGCTGATGCAGTAGGTGTCGATGGCGTCGACGCCGTACTCGGCCTGCCAGTCCGCGAGTTCCTCGAAGCGCCTCACCACGCGTGCTGCCGTCTCGGAGAGGTCGTCGGCATCGGAGTCGGCCAGGAACGAGGTGTCCTCGAGGGTGGCCTCCGTGAGGAACTCGACCCGTTCTTCCTCGGTCATGGCCTCGTAGTCGATGCCGTGCCCGTCGAGCAGTTCCGCGACGGTGCCGGTGTGGTTCTGCTGGTGGTCCCGCAGGTCGAGACTCGCGAGGTTGAACCCGAACGTGGCCACCTGCCGGACCAGCGGGTCCACGTGGGTTCGGGCGATCCGCCCGGCGTCGTTTTGCCGCAGGTCCGCGGCGATGGCCTCCAGGTCCGCAAGCAGTTCCGCGACGTCCTCGTAGCCGCCGGGCCGGAGGTCGCCGACGCGGTCGACCCGCTCGCACATCAGGTGGAGTTTCTGCCGGTAGGGTTCGGCCTGGTACTCCCGGCCAGCCGTCTCGGCGGGCGCCGGGAGCAACTCCCGATCCGCAGCCAGCGACGCCTCGACGTCCTCCCCCAGGTCGATGCGCGCCCCGTCCTGGCTGAGCACGCCCATCAGTTCCCGGAGTTTCTCGCCGTAGTGGTCGAGGACGACACGCCGCTGGCGCTCCAGGGTCCGTGCGGTCACCTCGGGCGTGACGTAGGGGTTGCCGTCGCGGTCGCTGCCGGCCCAGGAGCGAAACTCGAACAGTTTCGGGACGTCGACGTCGAGGGACTCCGCCGCCAGTGCCTCCTCGAGTTCGTCGTAGAGTTCGCCCGTCACGTCGAAGAGGACGTTCTCCAGGTACCACTGGACGTTCAGTGCCTCGTCGGTCGGTTCGGGCTTGCGCTCGCGGATCTGTGCGGTCTGCCAGAGGCTCGTCACCTCGGCACGCATGTCACGGACCACCTGGTCGCGTTGCTTGTCGGTCACGAGCTGTTCGTCCAGCGTCTCGATGTGGTCGGCGACGTTCCGGAGTTTCGCCTTGACCGTCTTGCGCCGTGCCTCCGTGGGGTGGGCTGTGAAGGTCGGCTGGATGAGCACATCGTTCAGAATGGACTGGACCTCCTCGGCGTCGGCTCCCGAGGCCGCCAGTTCCGCCACGGCCTCCTCGAGGCCGTCGTCCGGGACGGTGGCCTGTGACTGCTCTTTGAGCGCGCGGACCCGCTCGCGTTCCTCCGCGAGGTTGATGAGTTCGAAGAAGGTGGTGAACGCCCGCGCGATGGTCATCAGTTCCTCGGCGTCGGCCTCCGCGATGGCCCGCTCCAGGGGTGCCCGGGTTTCGATGCCCCCCTCCCGGTAGTCGATGGCCGTCCTCCGCAGCCCCTCGACGGTCTCGAAGGCCGCCTCGGAGGTCTGCTCGGAGATGACGTCCCCCACCATCGACCCCAGCTCGCGGACATCCTGTCCGATGTCCCTGCGGTACAGTCTCATACACCGCGTTGCGACGAACGGATTGAAAAAGCTTCGAAGACGACCGGTCCGTCCGGGACCCGACCCGACGGCGCGAGACCTACCCGGTCAGAGCGCGGCTGCCAGTTTCTCGACCGGGTGGGGTGGCTCCCCGTCCGTCCCGTCCCAGTCGCCCAGTTGCGTCCGGCAGGAGGTCCCGGGAGCGACCACCTCGTCGCCGTCGCTGTCCCGGACCTGGTCGAAGAGTATCCGGCCGATGGCCTGACTCATCGAGTAGTGTTCGGCCTCG
Organism: uncultured Halobacteriales archaeon; assembly: GCA_964623935.1. Taxonomy (GTDB): domain Archaea; phylum Halobacteriota; class Halobacteria; order Halobacteriales; family Haloarculaceae; genus SW-9-67-25. Next base: position 2,880 of record CAZUWC010000059.1, on the reverse strand, counting down.
TAGCCAAAGGAGCCGGACATGCCACAGCACGTCGAGTCCACGGGGTCGACCTCGTATCCGGCCCGCCGGAGGACGCCGACGGCGTGGTGGTCCTTCTTGGTCGACTTCTGGTGGCAGTGGCCGTGGTAGGTCAGCGTCTCGGCCGGCGCCGCCCAGTCGACGGCGTCATCGAGGTCGAAGACGTCGAGATACTCGCAGACGCCGTACGCGTTCGCGGCGACCCGCTCGGCGTCCGGTCCCGAGAGCAGGTCGAGGTAGTCGTGCTGGAACATCACCGCGTCGGAGGGTTCGACGAGGACGAGGTCCCAGCCGTCCTCGACCCTGGGTGCGAGCGCCCGCACGTTCTCCCCCGCAGTCTCGCGGGACTGGTCGAGAAAGCCCTTCGAGTGGGCCGGCCGGCCGCTGTCGGTCCGGTCGGCGAGTCGGACGTGCACGCCGGCGGCTTCGAGGACGCGAACCGCATCCTTGCCGACCTCGGGGTGCATGAAGTTCGTGTACGTGTCGGGGAAGAGCAACGCCTTGGACCGGGCCTCGCTCTCGGCGACCTCCGGGCCGCGGTCGGCGTACCACGCCTGGAGGGTCTCCCGGCGGTACTCCGGGAGCGACCGCTCGCTGGCGATGCCGACCACCTGCTCCATCAGGAGGCCGGCCCCCGGGAGTTTCGGGAGGATATTCGAGAGGGGTGCGAGCCTGCTTCCGAGGCGCGCCAGCGTGTCGACGTTCGCGAACAGCTTGTCCCGGAGCGTGGCGCCGTGTTCCTGGTGGTGGGCGTGGGTGACTTCGGCCTTGAGTTTCGCCAGGTCCACCTCGCTGGGACAGTCCTTCAGACAGCCCTTGCAGCCGATACAGAGGTCGAGCACCTCGTTGAGGAACTCCTCGTCGGTCGGGTCCTCGGGGAGGTCGCCGCTCATCGCCTGCCGGAGCATGTTCGCACGCCCGCGAGTGGCCGTAATCTCTTCCTGGGAGGCCCGGTAGGTCGGACACATCACGCCACCCGTCGTCTCCTGGGGCCCGCGACAGCCCCCACAGCCGTGACAGAGTTCGACCATCCCCTGCATGCCGTTGTCGTTGTCCCACACCAGGGCGGGGTCCATTCCGGCGTCGAAGTCGTAGTCGGGAGAAAAGCGGAGGTTCTCGGTCATGTCCGTCGGGTCCTCCTCGCGGTAGACGACCTGGCCGGGGTTGAGCAGCCAGTCCGGGTCGAAGGCGGTCTTCAACTCGCGGAAGGTCTCCCAGACCTCCTCGCCGTAGAGTTTGCGGTTCCACTGGGTGCGGGCCCGGCCGTCGCCGTGTTCGCCCGAGACACTGCCGCCGTACTCGACCACGAGATCGGTCACCTCGTCTGCGATGGCCTCCATCGTCTCGACGCCCTCGACGGTCTTGGTGTTGACCAGCGGCCGGATGTGGAGCACGCCGGGGCCGGCGTGGGCGTAGAAGGACGCGAACGTGTCGTGGTCCTCGAGGATGTCCTGGAAGTCCGAGACGTACGCAGGCAAGTGCTCGGGCGGGATGGCCGTGTCCTCGATGAACGAGATGTGTTTCTCGTCGGTGGTCCGCGAGAGGAGGATGGGCAGCCCGGACTTGCGGAGTTTCCAGAACGTCTCGCGTGTCTCGGCGTCGTGGGCCTCCATGGCGTCGAAAGCCGTCGTCTCGGCGTCCGTCTCGACGGCCCCTTCTGTCCGATCGGCGTCCGTGTCGACACCGGGCACACGGTCCGCGAGCAGGTCCGCGACCTTCCGCCTGCCGGCCTCGTCGGTTTCCGCGTAGAACTCCACGAGCAACACCGCTCGGGTCCCCTCGGGGACCATTGCGACGACGTCCTCGAACTCGGCGGTATCGCGCGCGAGGTCGATCAGTACGTCGTCCAGCACCTCGACCGCCGCGGGGTCGTGTTCGAGGATGGGTGCGACGTCACCCATCGCCTCGACCAGGTCGTCGTAGGCGAGAAGAGCCATCGACTTCGTCTCCGGGATGGGTTCCAGCGAGACCTCGGCCTCGGTGACGATGGCCAGCGTCCCCTCGCTGCCCGCCAGCAGCGACGCGAGGTTCACCGTCCCGCCCTCGCGGACCGACTCGACGACCCAGTCGAGGTTGTACCCCGAGACGTTGCGCTTGAGTTCGGGGTACCGGGACTCGACCTCCTCGGCCTCCTCGTCGATGATACGGTCCAGTTCCGCGTAGATGCGGGCCTCCAGGTCCCCGTCGGGGTCGCCCCAATCGGCGAGTTCCTCGCGCGAGACCTCGCCGAACGTCGTGACGGTGCCGTCCGCGAGGACGACCTCGCACTCCTCGATGTAGGCGTCGGTCTTGCCGTACTGCAGGGAGTGGGCGCCCGTGGAGTTGTTGCCGATGGCGCCCCCGAGGACGGACTTGTCGCCCCAGGCCGGGTCGGGCGCGAACTTCAGGCCGTCCTCGGCGAGTGCGGCGTTCAGGTCGCCCAGGCGGACGCCGGGCTGGGCGCGGGCACGGCGCTCGTCGGGGCGCATCTCCACGACGCCGTCCATGTGGCGCGTGAAATCGAGCACAACCGCCTCGTTGACGGCCTGTCCGGCGAGACTCGTCCCGCCGCCCCGGGGTAGCACCGGAATCTCGCGGTCAGCGCAGTACTCCATCACGCTCGCCACGTCGGCCGTCGACCGCGGGAAGACGACGCCGATGGGCGTCACCTCGTAGATGCTGGCGTCGGTCGCGTACAGTTGCCGGGAGTACTCGTCGAAGCGGACCTCGCCGTCGATGCGGGCTTCGAGTGCGTCGACGAGGTCGGGTCGGTGGACGTCTTCCCCCCGGTAGTCGTAGTTCGACGCGGCGGCGGCCGCCGGGTCCGCGGCGGGTTCGTGGTCCGTTCCCATGCCTGGATACGTCCCCCGTTGCGACTACGCC
>CAZUWC010000058.1:0-8438 GCA_964623935.1 uncultured Halobacteriales archaeon | reverse complement strand
TCGGGCTCCCGCTCCCCGCTCGCTTTTCGAGACCCTCCCTCCGGTCGTGTCTCGCGGGGGCTTTCTGTCTGGGTCGTGCCCTTGATTGTCGTCGACGGCCAAACGAGGGTATGAAACGATCCATCGAGGACCACGCTGCCCGCTTCGACGAACTGGCCCCGGAGTACGACAGCGACCACAGCGAGGAGTACCGGGCGGCCGTCTCGCTGGTGGTCGAGTGCACCGACCCCGATCCCGACGAGACGGTCCTCGACGTGGGGACCGGGACGGGCGCCATCGCGCTGACCCTCGCACAGGAGGCCGACCGCGTGCTCGGCAGGGACATAAGCGAGGGCATGCTCGCTCGGGCCCGCGAGAAGGCCCAGGAGCGCGGACTCGGGAACGTCTCCTTCGCCGAGGGCCGGTTCCGCGAGCCGAACGTCCCCGACGGCGTGGGTGTCGACGTCGTCACGTCGAACTTCGCGATGCACCACCTCGGCGACGCCGAGAAACGCGAGGCAATCCGGACGCTGGCAGAACAGTCCCCGCGACGGGTCGTCCTCGGTGACGTGATGTTCTTCGGACAGCCGGACCCCGAGGAGCCGTTCTACTCGCCCGAGGTCGACGACCCCGCGACGGTGGGCGTCCTGGCCGACGCCGTTACCGACGCGGGCTACGCGCTGACGGCCGTCGAGATGGTCCACGAGCAGGTGGGCGTGCTGGTAGCCGAGAGGCTGGCCGGGAGTGACCGATCGGGACGCACCGCTGGAGAGCCATGAAACACCTCCCCAAGCACCTGCAACCGCGGTGGCGGTACCTCGCGGTGGGGGTCGAAACCTGGCCGGACGCCACGGTAGATCGCTCCGCGGTCCAGCACGCCGTCTGGGAGTCCGCCCGGAGTCTCTCCGGTGACGCCGGGAGCGCCCGCCTGGACCTGACGGTCCTCTCGGCCGACGTCCGGGACGGCGCCGGCGGGTTCGTGCTGCGGACCTACCGCGGCATGGTCGACCAGGCACGGTCCGTGGTCGCTGCGGTCACGGAGATCGACGGCGACCCGGTCGGCCTGCGGGTTCGCGGGACGAGCGGGACCGTGCGGGCCTGTGAGGAAAAGTATATGCGTCAGCGTCGGGAAAGAACGGACCAGAGAGACGTCGTGTTCCGGGACGAGGAACGGTCCGCGTCGGTCCGTGGCGCTCGCCTCGACGTGCGGACCGGCGACCCGTTCGCGGGCGCGACGACGCTCGATGTCTAACTATGCAAGGACAAAACCAACAGCAGGCCTACGACAGGGGGATCACCATCTTCTCCCCGGACGGCCGCCTCTACCAGGTCGAGTACGCCCGCGAGGCAGTCAAGCGCGGGACCGCAAGCATCGGCGTCCGAACGACAGACGGCGTGGTACTGGCCGTCGACAAGCGGGTGCGCTCGCCGCTGATGGAGCGCGACAGCGTCGAGAAGATTCACAAGGCCGACGACCACGTCGGCATCGCCAGCGCGGGCCACGTCGCCGACGCCCGCCAGCTCATCGACTTCGCGCGCCGCCGGGCACAGATCAACGAACTCCGCTACGGCGAACCCATCGGCGTCGAGACGCTCACCAAGGAGGTCACCGACTACATCCAGCAGTACACCCAGGTCGGTGGCGCCCGACCCTTCGGCGTGGCGCTCATCATCGCCGGTATCGCCGACGGCGAGCCCCGTCTCTACGAGACAGACCCCTCCGGGACGCCCTACGAGTGGAAGGCACTCGCGGTCGGCGCGGACCGTGGCGACATCCGGGACTACCTGGAGGAGAACTACGGCGAGGAGATGGCACTCGACGACGGCGTCCGGCTAGCCCTGGAGGCACTGGCCTCGGTCAACGACGGCGAACTCTCGCCGGAGGGCATCGGTCTGGCGACCATCAGCGTCGAGGACGAACTGTACCACTACCTCGGCGAGGACGAGAAAGAGGCCTACCTCGCGGAGTTCGATCTTCTCGGCGACGAGGACGAGTAGCCGGCGCGGGAAACACCTTTAGGCGCCCCCGCGTAACTGCTGCTCATGATATCGCTCGACGAGGCGGTGACGGCACGGCTGGAATCTCACGGCGAGCGTTTCGAGGTACTCGTCGACCCCGACGCCGCACTCGCCATCTCGCGCGACGAGTTCGAGGGCGACCTGATGGACGTCATCGCCGCCGAGGACGTCTTCGAGGACGCCTCACGGGGCGACCGCCCGCCCGAGAACGCCCTGGAAGAGGTGTTCGGCACCACGGACCCCCTGGAGATCATCCCCGAGGTCATCAAGCGCGGCGAAATCCAGATCACTGCCGAACAGCGCCGCGAGATGCAAGAACAGAAGCGCAAACAGCTCATCGACCGCATCGCGCGCAACGCGGTCAATCCCCAGATGGACGACGCGCCCCACCCGCCCGACCGCATCGAGTCGGCACTCGAGGAAACGGGCTTCCGGGTCGACCCGATGGAACCCGTCGAGAGCCAGGTCGACGACGCACTCGACGAACTCCGGCCGGTCATCCCGATCCGTTTCGACACGGTCACTGTCGCGGTCCACCTGCCCGCCGACTTCGCGGGCAGCGGCCAGGCCAAGGTGCGGGAGTTCGGCGACCTGGAGCGCGAGGAGTGGCAGGCCGACGGCTCCTGGATCGGCGTTCTCGAATTTCCTGCGGGCCTCCAGAACGATTTCTACGACCTCGTCAACGAGGTTTCCAGCGGCAACGCGGAAATCAGGATCCTCGAAGAGGAGGACGACATCGGGACGCGGTGACGGGATGCGATCGGTGTGTCCGCCACCCGGCGTCCGGACAGTAATTTAAGTACCGGGCGACCGTAGCTTCGTCCAAGTGACGGCCACCGACAGCACAGGCGAACCGGCAGTCATCGCCAAGCGTGTCGACGAGGGTGACGGCGACACGACGGAGATTAGAGACCTCACGCGGGCGGCGGGGTACGATGTCGTGGGGGCGGTGACACAGACACGCACCGAGGACCCCGCCTACCACATGGGCGAGGGCAAGGTCGAGCAACTGGCACGGACTATCCGGGCACGCGACGCGTCGGTCGTCATCTTCGACAACCAACTGGGTCCCTACCAGACGTTCAACGTCGGCAACAAACTGCCAGCCGGCGTGCGCGTCATCGACCGCTTCCGGCTCATTCTCGAAATCTTCGGCCAGCGCGCGCGAACGCGGAAGGCACAGTTGCAGGTCGAACTCGCCCAGTTGCGCTACGAACTCCCGCGGGCGGAGGCGAAGGCCAGCCTCGCCAAGCGCGACGAGCGACCCGGGTTCATGGGACTGGGCGAGTACGACGAGAGCCGCGAACAGGACATCAAGGCGCGCATCTCGCGCATCCGCGACGAACTCGAACGGATCGAGCAGACCGACCAGCAACGCCGTCAGCAGCGCCGCGAGTCGGGGTTCGACCTCGTGGCGATGGCCGGCTACACGAACGCTGGCAAGTCGACGCTGTTGCGACAACTGGCCGCCGACGTCGAGATCGACGAGAACGAGGACCGCCACCCGGACCTCGATACGACCGCCGAGTCCGAGGACCGCCTGTTCACGACGCTGGGCACGACCACCCGCCGGGCCGAGATGGACCGCCGGGACGTCCTGTTGACCGACACCGTCGGGTTCATCTCGGATCTCCCACACTGGCTGGTCGAGTCGTTCAAGTCGACGCTCGACGCCGTCTACCGGGCCGACCTCGTCTTGCTGGTCGTGGACGTGAGCGAACCGGTCGAGGACATCCGCGAGAAGCTCGTCACCTGTCACGACACCCTCTACGAGCGCAACGAGGCTCCCATCGTGACGGTGCTGAACAAGATCGACACGGTCGAGCACAGGGAGGTCCAGCGCAAGCGTGAAGCGCTGTCGGCGCTGGCACCGAATCCGGTCGCCGTGAGCGCCAGGACCGGCGAGAACGTCGAGGCGCTCCGGGAGCGTATCCACGCCGACCTGCCGGCCTTCGAGCGCGAGCGCCTCGTCTTGCCGATGACCGACGAGACGATGTCCGTCGTCTCCTGGATCCACGACAACGCCCACGTCGAGGACGTCGAGTACGGCGACCAGGTCGTCATCGAGTTCGAGGGCCGCCCGGCAATCGTCGAGAAGTCCCGCGCCAAGGCCGGCGAACTCGCGGGTGTCTCCGTCTGACTGGAGGCGGTCGAGTCCGTCGACCCCGCGTTGTGCCGGGCGGTCAGGGGAGGTCCATCGCGTCCGGAACCACCTCGACCATGTCGCTTGCCATCAGCCCGTCGCCACGCTCCTCGCGGACGATGTCGCCCGCCCGACCGTTGACGTACGCGCCCATTGCGGCAGCGTGGATCGGTTCCTGTCTGGCGAGTAGCGCGCCCGTGATTCCTGCGAGGACGTCGCCCGTGCCGCCGACCGTCATGCCGGCGTTGCCGGTGCGGTTGACGCGCGTGCCCTCGCCGTCCGAGACGACGTCGTAGCGGCCCTTCACGAGCAGCGTGTGCCCGAGGTCGGCGGCGAACTGGGCCACCAGGTCGCGACGCTTCTCCCAGTCCTCGGCCGTCCGCCCGCCCATCCCGACGAGTTCGCCCTGGTGGGGCGTACAGACCAGCGTCGCGTCGGTGGCGAGACCGGGCACCACCTGGAGCGCGTCGGCGTCGACCACTGCGCGCCCGCCATAACCCTCGAGGATGGCACGCGTGGCCTCCAGTGTCTCCTCGTCGTCGCCCAGCCCCGGCCCGATGACGACGGTGTCGTGTTCGGCCGCGAACTCCAGGACCGGCCCGACGTGGCCCGGCTCGAACTTCCGTCCCTCCATCGGGCGCAGGATCAGGTCCTCCCGGTAGCCCTGGATCTCGTGGGAGACCGAGGTCGGGCAGGTCACGCGGACGAGGTCCGCCCCGGCACGCAGGGCCGCCTGGGCGGCGAGCGCCGGCGCGCCGACGTAGGGGCCGCCCCCGATGACGAGCACCTCGCCGTTCTCCCCCTTGTGACTGTCCGGGTCCCGCGAGACGCGCAACAGGTCGCCGCGCTCGACGAAGGTCTCGGCCGCGTCCGGGATGCCGATGTCCGCGACGGTCACGTCCGCCTCGAGGTCGGGCAGGCCCGGCTTCGTGTCGTGGAACGTGACCACGTGGTCGGGGTCGACGGCGTTGGCCGCCAGTTCGCCCGCGTCGGCGTCCAGGCCGGAGGGCACGTCGACCGACAGCACCGGCACCTCGCTGTCGTTCATCGCGTGAGCGGCCGAGGCCGCGGGTTCGCGGAGGCTCCCCTCGATGCCCGTCCCGAGCATCGCGTCCACGAACAGGTCCGGGTCGGCCAGACGGAGCGCCGTCGAGTCCCGCACTTCCTCGGTGTCGTACCCGCCGCGCTGGAGTGCACGCCAGTTCTCGTGGGCGATGTCGGTCGTGATGGTCTCCGCACGACCCAGCAGGAGCACCCGGACGTCGTAGTCGTCGAGAAACCGCGCCGCGACGAACGCGTCGCCGCCGTTGTTGCCGCGCCCGGCGACGACCGTCACCGACCCGCCGGGATCGACGACCTCCCGGACCGCGCGTGCCACCGCGTTGCCGCTGGACTCCATGAGTTGCTTGCGCGACACCCCCAGTGTGGCCGCGTTCTCGTCCACCACTCCCATCTCGGTGCCCGAGAGCATACCGCCCGCTACGGGCGGCGGTGGATTAACTGTGGGGTTCCCGGAAGGAAGGCGAGCACCGCGAGCCCCTCACTCCACCGCGGTGCTGACGACGATGTCGGCACGCGCCCGGAGCGACGGGTCCTCCTCGTCCTCGCCCAGCACCGTCTCGAAGAGTTCGAAGTACGGCCGGGAGGTCCCCCGGGTGATGTTGATGTCGCGTTCTTTGGTCCACGAGTCCGCGACAGCGGCTGTCTCACCGTCTTCTTCGAGGCGTTCCAGCCTCGTCCGCAGCGTCCCCTCCTGGCGGTCGGGTGTGGTGTTCTCGACGGTGACGCGCACGAGGACGTCCTCGGGGTAGTCGAGTCTGTCGTCGCCGGCGCGGTGGATGACCTGGGCGTTCGAGGCGTACAGCCCGGGACCGGGTTCGTCGTCGTCGCTACACCCGGCGATTCCGGCGGCGACGAGGCCGACCGAACACAGGAGTTCGCGGCGTGACGGCACTGCCTCCATCTCGTGTCCGGCACTATTGGGGGTTCCGTTCCCCGGTCACCACCGGACCTCGAAGCCGTCCTCGCCCTGTGGGTCCTCGTAGGTGACGTCGACGTCCTCGACGCGGGCGGCCGAACTCCCCTCGTGGCAGAAGGCGACCATCTCCTCGACGGACTCCCGGGGGCCCTCGAAGACCGTCTCGACGCGGCCGTCGGGAAGGTTCCGGACCCAGCCGTCGACGCCGCGCTCGCGGGCCTCGTCGCGGGTCGTCGCACGGAAGTACACGCCCTGGACCTTCCCCGAGACGTACACGTGTGCACGAGTTCGCTCGCCCATACCCTGTCTTCGGCCGTCGTCCCCAAAACAGTATTCCCAGTCGGCGCTCGCTCTCCGTCCCCTATCGGAGACCAGGCCCGAGAGGCAGCCGTCGCTGTGTCGAGCACCGCCGGGAAAAATGGGGGGACGGAGAGTGTCGGGGCCGAGAGCATCGGACTGTGGACTTCCATGGTGTCAGCGGTTCGAGGGGGGAGATGTCTGCTCGGTGTCGGGGTTCGGTGGAAGTCCATCTCCTACTTGAGTACCCCCACGAGTATGAGTTTGGACTGGTGTGTCATGTCATTTAAAAGTGACCTACAGCCGGGTCCCAACTGTCCGTTCCGGGTCCCGGGGTCGAGTGTGTGGTCGGTTAGCGATTTCGCGCCCCGGGTGGGGCGAAACTGCTCATACTGTCGGCTATAACTTCGTGAGCGATTTCGCGCCCCGGGTGGGGCGAAACTGCTCACGGGCTTATAGCCGACAGTATTACTCGTCCGGCCGCTGGCCGCCGTTCCTGAGAAAGTGGAAGACGTAGGTCTGTGCGTAGCCGGCGTAGTCGCCGCCGAACTGCTCGCGGATCGCCCGCGAGGTTTCCGCATACGAGTCCCGGTCACACGCCGGATAGTGTTCGGCGATGGTCTTTCGGATCCAGGTGTCGAGCGGGACCGCCTCCAGAAACCCGAGCGAGAACAGACAGACGCAGTCGGCGACCTTCTCGCCGACACCCACGAACCGCGTGAGGTACTCGCGGGCGGCCTCGTAGGCCATCTCGCCGGCGTCGGCAGGATGGGCCTCGCCGTCGGCGACCATCTCGGCCGTGCGCTGGACGTACGGCGCGCGGTAGCCGAGGTTCAGGTCCCGTAACCGGGCCTCGCTCGCGGCCGCGAGCTGGTCGGGCGTCGGGTACGCGTGGTAGGTCTCGCCGTCGAACTCGACGGGGGTGCCGAAGGCCTCGCGGAGGGCCTGTTGCATCCCGTGGATGCGCGAGACGCGCATCTGGGCCGAGCAGATGAAGGAGACGAGCGCGCCGAAGGGCGGGTCCCGGACCAGCCGCATCCCCGGATAGGCCTCGTAGGCGGCCGCCAGCAGCGGGTCGTCCGGTGTCTCGGCCCGGATCACAGGGAGGTCGTCGTCCAGACGGAGACGGCGGCGCAGGACCGGTTCGGCGTCGACGGTCGACTCCCACTCCAGGCGCCCGTCGTGCTGGCGGACCCGGACCGCCGCCGGTTCGCCGGCCGCCCGCGTCGTCGTCAGGTACCAGCTGTCACCGCCGTAGGGGTCGTCCTCGTAATCGCGGCCGTCGGCGCGCCACCAGAGATACGACTGGCCACTCTCCAGTGTCGACTGGAGGTCGAACCCGCCGGGCAGCGACGCGACGTCGATCGTGCCACGTTCCATCGTCCCGACGGAGGGAATGGGCCCGTTTCGGCGTTTCGGGTCGGCGCTCGGGCCAACCTTGATATTGCTGCCCAGTCAACCGACACGTATGAACTGCAGAGTTGTCGTCGAAGCTGCGGTCCCGGTGTACGACGTAGAAACGCCCGACGAGGCGGTCCGGATCGCCATCTCGAAGACCGGCGAGATGCTCAATCCGGACCTCAACTACGTCGAGATAAACATGGGCGAGCGCTCCTGTCCCCACTGTGGCGAGGAACTCGAACCCGCGTTCCTCGCAGCCGACGAGAGCCTGGTCGCCCTCGAACTCGAGATGACGGTCTTCAACGTCGAGCGCGAGGAACACGCAGCCCGCATCGCCCGCAAGGAGATCGGTCAGCGCCTGGAGAACATCCCGCTGGACGTCCTCGAGATCGAACAGCTCGAGGATGACGACGAGGACGAGGAGGAATCGGACGACGAAACGGAGGACTTCGACGAGGAGGTCTCGGTCGAGGCGGAGTCCGGCGAGGACGACGTCCTCCCGGAGTTCGAGGAACTCATCGACGAGTAGCGGGACGCTTCTCCGGGCTGGTATACCGGTGGACGTAACGTTTGATACTTCTCAGCCCCTCTCCGTCCCGGGCTGAAATATATCATTGCTTA
>CAZUWC010000057.1:0-8444 GCA_964623935.1 uncultured Halobacteriales archaeon | reverse complement strand
GCGCAGTCTCCGCGAGCGCAGCGAGTGGAGGCCAGCGAGTCGCAGCCCGCGCAGCACAAGCGAGCAGGACCGTCTCGCGCAGTAAGCACCGCAACGCAGTGAGGAGCGCAGCAAGCCCCGGAGCGGTCGAGCGGCCGGGGGCTTTCTTGCGGTACTCGGCAGTCGCGCCAGAGCCACAGACGACAGTTCCTAGAGAGCGGCCGGGGGCTTTCTTGCGGTACTCGGCAGTCGCGCCAGAGCCACAGACGACAGTTCCTAGAGAGCGGCCGGGGGCTTTCTTGCGGTACTCGGCAGTCGCGCCAGAGCCACAGACGACAGTTCCTAGAGAGCGGCCGGGGGCTTTCTTGCGGTACTCGGCAGTCGCGCCAGAGCCACAGACGACAGTTCCTAGAGAGCGGCTGGGGGCTGTCTGGCTGAGTGCGTCGTATCCGCAGGACGAACATAACCGGAGAACGGCGAAATCATTATACTCCGTTGGGAAAAACAGTGCCAGTGACACATGGCGGGAACGTACCTGCTCGGAATCGACATCGGGACGTCGGGGTCCTCGGGCGTCATCGTCGACGACGACCTGCACATCGTGGCCTCGGCGTCGATGGAGCACGAGTTCTCGGTCCCGAACCCCGGCTGGCTGGAACACGACGCCGAAGCGGTCTGGTGGAACGACTTCGTCGCGCTCACGCGGGAGTTGCTCGACGACTCGGCGGTCGACCCCGCGGACATCGAGGGTGTCGGCGTCAGCGCCATCTTCGCCGTGATGCAGCCCGTGGACGGCGACGGCGAGCCGCTCCGGCCGGCGATCCTCTACGGGGTCGACACCCGGACCACCGAGGAGATCGAACTCCTCGAGGAGCGCATCGGCGAGGAGGCGATCCGGGAGGCCTGCGGGCACCAGCTCAGCTTCCAGTCCGTCGGGCCGAAGATCCTCTGGTTCAAGCGCAACGAACCCGAACGCTACGAGCGCACCGAGAAGATCGTCGACTCGACGGGCTACGTCGTCCACGAGCTGACGGGCAACTACACCATCGACAACGCCATCGCCTCCTATTTCCACCCGATGTACGACCCCGAAGAGCTGGCCTGGAACGAGGAGATGGTCGAGGCGGTCGGGGCCACGACCGACATGCTCCCCGAGCCGGGCTGGTCGACCGACATCGCGGGCGAGGTCACCGAGGCGGCGGCCGCCGAAACCGGCCTCGAAGCGGGCACGCCGGTGACCGTCGGCACCGGCGACGCGCTCGCCTCGATGGTCAGCGTCGGCGCCGTCGAGCCCGGCGAGGCCATCTTCATGTACGGGACGACCGGCGTGGTCTTCTCTGTCGTCGAGGCGCTCCGCGAACCCGAGGGGCTGTGGTCGGGCCCGTTCGTCTTCGAGGATACCTACCACGCCGGCGGCGGGATGGCCACCTCCGGCGCCATCCTCCGGTGGTTCCGCGACGAACTCGCCGACGCCGAACGCCGCCGCGCCGACGAGGAGGGCGTCGACCCATACGAACTGCTCGACGAACAGGCCGCCGGGGTCGACCCCGGCTCCGACGGGCTCGTCCTCCTGCCGTATTTCAGCGGCGAGCGGACGCCCATCATGGACGACTCCGCGCGCGGGTCGCTCGTGGGCCTGACCCTCCAGCACACCAAGGGCCACCTGTTCCGGGCCATCCTCGAGGGGGTCGGCTACGGCTTCCGGCACCACGTCGAGGCGATGGACGAGGTCGGCATCGGGGTCGACGTCGTGCGGGCAATCGGCGGCGGCGCCAGGAGTCCGCTGTGGCGGGGCATCGTCAGCGACATCACGGGCGTCAGCCAGGAGTACGTCGCCGACCCGCTGGGGTCGCCGCTGGGGGACGCCTTCCTCGCGGGCTACGGGACCGGCGTCTTCGAGGACGCCGGCCGCGTCGAGAGCGAGATCGAGGTCACCGGCACCACCGAACCCGACCCCGCGGTCGGGCGCGTCTACGACGACTACTACGAGGTGTATCGGGACCTCTACCCGCAGGTCCGGGACAGTATGCACCGGCTGGCGGCCCTCGGGGGCGAGTGATACGGTCGTGCGTAATTCTTTTCGCTCCCACGAAACAGGAGGCCGTCTGCGTGGTCCGAAACACCGTTTCTCACCGGGACTGCTGAACTTGGTTACGCACGACCGTATGAGTGTGACACCGTCGCGGTGGCTGGCCGGTTCCAGCGAGTGACCGTTCCGGCACAAACGTTTTTACAGCTGTTGCAAAAATAAGGCGCAAGGACGATGACTCGACTGTACGCCCAGCTGGAGGCACTGGAATCGGCAGGCGATGCCGTCTCGGTCGCAATCGTCGGCGTCGGCCGCATGGGGCGGAGCCTCGCGGTCGCGTCGCAGTACGTCGACGGGGTCGCGGTCACGACACTCGCGGACATCCGGACCGACCGGGCACGCGAGGCGGCCGCCGAGATCGGCCACGCCGACGACGAGATTGCCCTCGTCGAGACCGCAACAGAGGCCGACGAGGCACGTGCCAGCGGCCAGGCCGTCGTGACCGCCGACGGGATGGTTCCCACCGAGATGGACCGCGTCGACGCCGTCATCGCCGCCACGGGCGTCCCCGACGTCGGCGCCCAGGTTGCCGTCCGTTCGATCTTCAACGGCAAGCACGTCATCATGCTCACCGACGAGACCGACGCGGCTGTCGGCCCGTATCTGAGCGCGCTCGCCGACTCGGCCGGCGTCGTCTACAGCGGCGCCGCGGGCGACGAACCCGGCGCAATCCTCGAACTGTACGACTTCGCCCGCTCGCTGGGGTTCGAGGTGCTGGCCGCCGGCAAGGGCAAGAACAACCCCCTCGACCGCCAGGCGACCCCGGAGTCGCTCGCCGCCGAGGCCGACGGGAAGGACCTCAACCCCGAAATTTACACCGCGTTCGTCGACGGGACTAACTCCATGCTGGAGATGACGATGGTGGCCAACGCGACGGGACTGAGCGTGGACACGCGCGGGCTCCACGGCCCGGAGGTGGGGGGTGTCGACGAACTCGCCGGGCTGTTCACCACCGAGGCCGAGGGGGGCATCCTCTCGGGGACCGGCGTCGTCGACTACGCGCTGGGTGGCGGCGTCGCGCCGGGCGTGTTCGTCGTCGTCACCAGCGACAGCGAGAAGATTCGCGCCGACCTGGAGTACCTCAAGATGGGGACAGGGCCCAACTTCGTGCTCCACCGCTCGTTCCACATCCCGACCCAGGAACCGCTGCTGACGGCGGCGCGGGCCGAACTGTACGGCGACGCCTACATCGTCCCCCGGGCGCAGGTCGTGGACACCGTTGCCGTCGCCAAGCGCGATCTGACGGCCGGCGAGGAGATCGACGGCATCGGCGGCGAGACGGTCTACGGGCTCGCCGAGAACGCCGACGTCGCACGCGAGGAGAACCTCGTCCCGATCAGCCTCCTCTCGGGGACGACCCTCGAAGCCAACGTCGACGCTGGCGAGGCGCTCACTTACGACGACATCGCCCTCCAGCAGGGCGAACTCTACTACCTGCGGGGACTCCAGGACTCGCATTTCTGATGGCAGTTGGCGTGGCCGGTCGGAGCCACTCGTCACCGGCCGGATCGCCCCGGAAGACATCGTCGATTGTGGGTTCGAAGCGCTGCTCGACCGGACCAGCGGTCACGTGAAGATTCTTGTCGACCCGTATCCATTCGTAGCGACCCTGCGGCCAGGCGTGGTTTTTATTACGATCGGGAGACTCCCCGCTCAGCGTTCTGACGGTAACTGTGAGAAAGTATCAACTAACATTAGAATATTTTATATAGAAAGACGCGAATCACTCTGATAGACCATGTCATTTCGGAGTCCCGAGAGTGGTCTCGACAGGCGTAGTTTCGTGAAAACGGCGGGCGCAGCGTCGGTCGTTGCACTCGCCGGGTGCGGTGGCGACGGTGGCAGCAGCGGTGACGGCGGTGGCGGTGGCGACGGCACAGGCGATCCGGACGCAATCGATGTCGACCCCGACGAGCTGGAGGTCGACGAGATCAACGTCCTCGCGGAGGGGGTCGCCGACAACCTCGTGCTCGCGGAGATGAGCGACATCTTCGAAGACGAGTACGACGTCACCGTCAACTGGACGGACTTCGGGTACGAGCAGACCCAGTCGGAGGCGAGCAACCAGGTCGCGGCCGACGAGAGCGCCTACGACGTGATGACCATCGACACCTACTGGGTCGGTGACTTCGCGCTCGGCGACAACCTGCTGCCCCTGGACAGCCTCGTCGACCAGAGCGACGGTGTCAACCGGGACAACTACATCGAGGAGGTCTGGGACACCGTCGCACACTTCCAGGGGACGACCTACACGATCCCGTTCTGGCAGTGGTCGCTGGGTGCGGGCTACCGCGAGGATCTCATCCAGGGTGACTTCGCCGCCGAGTACGAGTCCGAGTTCGGCGAGGACCTTGCCGCGGAGACCGAGAGCGTCTCGGATTATGCGGACATGGCGGTCAACATCACCGAGATGACCGACGGTGACATGCACGGTGCGGCCCTGATGGGCCAGTCCGGGACGAAGGCCAACGACCAGTGGCTCGGCCTCTTCCAGGGGAAAGGTGGAACCTTCATCGACGAGGAGGGCAACCCCGTCTACGGCGACTACCGCCAGGAGGCCATCGAGGCCACCGAGGACTACATCCGCCTCATCACGGAGGCCGGCCCCGACGGCTCCGAGTCGTGGGGCTTTCCCGAGGTGTCCGAGCACGTCGGCCGCGGCGACGGATTCTCGGCGATCAACTACAACATCTTCTACGTCAACATGAACAACGGCCTCGCGGAGAACACCGACAGTGGGGAGATCAAGCAGTACGACACCCCCGGCGGGTCGCCGGCGGTCGGGTCGTGGTCGCTGGGCATCCCCGCGAACCTCTCCCAGGAGCGCGCCCAGGCCGCGTGGACGTACATCCAGTGGGCCAACACCTTCGAGATGCGCAAAGAGCGCATCCTCAACGGCGGCTCGCCGGTCGGGACCGACACCCTCGAGGACGACGAAGTCATCGAGTCGAACCCGCTGCTGTGGGAGAACCTGCAGGAACTGCTCACCGGCGGCAAGTCCATCTCGAAGTACCCCGGCGCGCTGGAGGCCAACACCCGCAACGGCGAGGAACTCTCGACCGCGCTGGTCGGGGACAAGTCCGTCGAGGACGCCATCGACGCCGGTATCGAGGCCGTCGAGCAGGCGATGTCGTAGACCATGGCCGCGCGAGGAGGGTACCGCGACCGAGTCGGCGAAGCCGTCGGGGACCTCCAGGAGCGGCTGCCGGTCCCGCTGGACTGGCTGCTCGTGGCCCCGGCAGGCCTCCTGCTGGGGTTCGTGACGCTGCTCCCCATCGCCTACCTCGTGTACCTGAGTTTCACCGACTTCAGTATCCTCAAAGGGTTCGTCGAGGGGTTCATCGGATTCGAGAACTACCGGAACATGGTCCTCGAATCCAGCGAGTTCCGCACGGCGGTGGGGCGGACAGGGTTGTTCATCTTCGTCGTGGTGGCCGTCCAGAGCGCCGCTGGTTTCCTGCTAGCTCTGCTGTTGTGGGGCCGCCCCACGCGCCGGAAGTACGTCCTGCCGGTGTTGCTGATGCCGATGTTCGTCTCGTGGGTTGCGGTCGGCCTGATGTTCCGGTTCATGTTCGAGGACGGGATCGGGATCGTTCCCCTGTTGTTGAGCCAGGTCGGGGTGAACATACCGTGGTTCTCGAACTCGACGTACGCCTTGATCGCGATCATGATCGCGGACATCTGGGAGTGGATTCCGTTCATGCTCATCCTGTTCCTGGCGGGGCTGGAGTCACTGCCCGAGGAGCCAATCGAGGCCGCGCTGGTCGACGGTGCGACCCGCCTAGAGGTGCTGTGGGACCTCATTCTCCCGATGATGAAACCGGTCATCGCGGTCGCGGTGTTCATCCGCGTCGTCGAGGCATCGAAGGTGTTCCCGAAAGTGCTGGCGATGACCGAGGGCGGCCCCGGGTCCTCGACCGAGACCGGGAGCTGGATCGTCTACAAGATCGGCTTCCGGTTCAACGACCTCGGCCCGGCCGCCTCGCAGGCGGTGACACTGACGCTGATGGTGCTCGGACTGCTCTGGGTACTCTACTGGTCGGGAGGGTTACAGAAAGATGTCTTCTGACTCGCCGATCATCACGTCGACGCTGGGCGAACGGCTCGCAGACAGCGTGCTGGTCGTGTTCGCGCTGTTCGCGGCGTTCCCGTTCCTGTGGATCGTCTGGACGGCGATCAAGCCCCAGCACCTCGCGTTGAACCCGGCTGCGACGAACTTCACACCCACCCTGGAGTCGTTCGGGATCATGTGGAACCTGCTGGACGTCGGCGCGGCGGGGACCAGACAGGGTGCCGAATCGACCGTCGACGTCACCCGGGGCGGCTCGCCGGTCCACCTGTACCTGTTCAACACACTGGTCGTCTCGGGGGCAGCGACCCTGCTCGCGCTCGCGGTCGGGGCCTTCGCCGCCTACGCCATCGCGCGGTTCGACACCGGCGGGACGAAACTCCGGGTGGCCTTCATCCTGCCCATCCTCATCCCGCCGGTCGCGTTCAGCATCTCGATGTTCTTCGTCTGGGACATCGTCGGCGTCGGCAACTCCAGGCCGGCAATCGTCCTGTCGTATATGACCTTCGCCATCCCCTTCGCGGTGTGGTTTCTCACCACTTTCTTCCAGAGTTTCCCCGAGGAACTCGAAGAGGCGGCGATGGTCGACGGCGACACGCGGGTCAGTGCCGTCATCAACATCGTGATTCCCAACATGAAGCCAGCCTTCTTCGCGACGGGGATTCTGATCTTCATCTACTCGTGGAACAACTTCATCTTCCCGTTCCTGCTGACGAACGACGAGAGCCTGCGGACGATGCCGGTGCTGGTCTCGACGTATGTCACCTCCTCGGACCTGCTGGTCTCGCCGATGTCGGCGGCGATCATCGTGACCGTCCTCCCGGTGCTGGTGCTTGCGTACTACCTCGGCCAGTTCCTCATCGAGGGAATCAACTCCGAGACCGGCATCGACTGACCACCACGACCCGCTCTTTCGCCGCTCGCGGTCGCCTCATCGATACCGCGAGACCGGCCAGTGTCGGGCGTCACTTCTCCGTCCACCGCAATTATTATGGTATCCCGCCAGAGTGTATCACACAACATGGCAAGTGTCAGACTCGACGGTCTGGTCAAACGCTTCGATAGTCCGGAGGGGACCATCGTCGCAAACGACAATATCGACCTGACGGTCGAGGACGGCGAGTTCCTGGTTATTGTCGGTCCCTCCGGCAGCGGGAAGTCCACGGCGTTGCGGTGTGTCGCGGGGCTGGAGGGCCCCTCCGAGGGGACCATATATATCGGGGACGAGGACGTCACCGACCTGGCCCCGCGGGAGCGGGACCTGGCGATGGTCTTTCAGAACTACGCGCTCTATCCCCACAAGACCGTCGAGGGCAACATGCGCTACGGGCTGGAAAAAAGCGGCGACCTCTCGGGTGAGGAGATGGACGGGCGCGTCCGGGAGTTCGCCGAAATGATGGAGATAGAGGAGACACTCGAGAAGCAGCCCGACCAACTCTCGGGCGGGCAAAAACAGCGAGTCGCGCTCGGGCGGGCCCTCGTCCAGGAGCCCGACGTGTTTCTCATGGACGAACCCCTCTCGAATCTGGACGCGAAACTCCGCATCCAGATGCGCACGGAGTTCCAGCGCCTCCACCGGGAGTTGGGCATCACGACCATCTACGTCACCCACGACCAGGAGGAGGCGATGACGATGGGCGACCGGATCGTCGTCATGGACGGGGGCGAGATCCAGCAGGTCGCCGAGCCCGCCAACATCTACGACCGGCCGACCAACTACTTCGTCGCCCAGTTCATCGGCGAGATCACCATGAACTTCGCCCATGTCGCCATCGAGGGCGACACCGTCACCAGCGACGAGTTCGGCTTCCAGTTCTCGCTGGACGACGCCGTCGAGGACGGCGAGTACCTGCTCGGGATCCGTCCAGAGGACGTCGAGCTGGTCGACCCGGAAGACGGGACGGGCACTGCGACCGTCGACGTCACCGAGCCCACGGGCAGCGAAGCCGTCGTCTACCTCACGGACTCCCAGGACACGCAGGTCGCCGTCGACGAGGAAAGCGAGTTCGCCGTCGTCGTCGACCGCACCAACCTCCCCGCCGAGGACTCCGAGATCGGCTTCCGCATTCCCGAAGACAGGATCCACCTCTTCGACCCCGAGACCGAGGAAGCCGTCTACCACGGCCGGGCCAAACGCACGGACGCCGTGACGCCGACGGCGTGACGAGCGGTGGCGGCAGCGGCCACGAACCGGCCTTCGCCGGCTACGTCGGCCCCGGGCTGCTGGACGGCGCGGCCGCGGGTGAGGTGTTCACGTCATCGACTCGCTCGCCGACGTCGGCGCCGTGCCGGACGCGTGACAAAGTG
>CAZUWC010000056.1:0-8461 GCA_964623935.1 uncultured Halobacteriales archaeon | reverse complement strand
CTCGCGAAACGGGGCCGAGGACAACGTCCAGTGGGAGGGAGAAGCCTCCGTCACTGCTGTCTCCGTCACCACTTCCTCCGCCGCTACCGTCCCCGTCACTACTGCCCCCGTCACTACCGTCCCCGCCGCCCTCTTCGGTTGCACCATCGGTTCCCGTGGTGTCGCCGCTGCCGCCACTGCCCTCCGAGCTGCCACCACCGACGTCACTCCCGGTGCCGTCACCTGCTCCGTCTCCCGGCGCGTCCGGTTCCAGTCCGGGCTGGAGGTCTGTGGCGGGGCTGACACTGGACAGCAACCGGGGTGGGCGGATCGGGTTCCCGGAGATGAGCGTGTTCAGCAGGAAGAAGGGAACGAGCGAGAGGAGAAAGGCGACACCGACGAACACGACTGTTCGACTGTCGTTCGTCGGCGCTGTCAAGACGTCAAGCGGGACCAGAACCAGGAAGAGAAACAGTGCCTCGAACGGATGGATCGTCGTCAACAGGCCGAGCGTGGCGTAGGCACCCGCCCTGGCCAGCAGGCCGCGTCTGCCCCGGCTCTCGCGACTGACCGCGAAACAGTACAGGACGACGACGATTGCAGTGGCGGTCAGGACGTGACGTTTCGGGATCGACGCCCAGAATCCGACGGGGGTCGCGACGGCGAGTGCGACGCCGGCAGCGAGGCCGACCCGCCGTCCGTGGAACCGGGCGAGGAGTCGGTACGTGGTGGTCGCGAGGAGGGCAGCGGCGAGCATCGTCGTCACCTGGAGCGCGATCAACTCCAGCGGGGCGCCCGTCTCCGCGGTGGTGACCGCCGCCCAGGGTTGGTCACCCCCGGACAGCGACCTCGCGGTGACGACGTTCCCGGCAAAGAGGACGAGCGCGACGGCACCCCCGACAGTCGCGACGCCATCCCGGTCGGTGAGCGTTGCGACCTGCCCGGCGAACGCGACGAGCACCAGGCTCCACACGCCCGCGAGAAACAGCGTCAGGTCGGTTACCGCAGTGGCCGCCTCCAGCAGCCACAGTACGGGCAACGCGAGCAGGACGTGGCCGTAGTTGCGCCCGAACACCTCGTCGCCGACCCTGACCAGTCCGGGCTGGGAGCCCAGCGTCAGCGAGTACGGCGTCTCGACGACCGTCAACCGCCCCTGGGCGACGTTGACGAGCGCGTTCGCCACGGTCGTCGAGTCGGTGATAAAGAAGCCGACCCGCCACCAGGCGGCAAAACAGGCCAGCGACCCGAGAAACAGCGCCAGCCCGAGGCGGTCGCCGAACACCAGTGTCGCGACCCGCCGCCCGAGCGCGGACAGCCTCTTTCTGTTCACCGCGCTCATCCGACGGTCACCTGCATTGTGCGATTCAGCACCGTCTTTTCGGCCGTGAGACTCTGGACGCGAACCCGGACGGACCCGCGGTAGGTCGCGTTCTCCGGGCGGTCGGCAAGCGCCCTGTCGTCGACCGGGACACGGACTCGGCCCGGGGCAGTCAGGAGTTCGGTCTCGGTTGTGTCGACGCCGAGTGCCGGAACCGCAATCGCGTACTGGACGCGCGGTCGTCCCTCGACGCCGTCGACGTCGACGACGAGGTCGGGGAGTCGGACGTACCAGACGCCGGACCCGAACCGGCCCTGCGTCACGCGAATCTCCTCCGCAGTCGGCTGGACGATGGTCACCGACGCCGTTCCCTCGCCGAGGCGCTCCTCCCCCGACGCGACGACGTCGACACCAACTGGTCCGGTGACGACGAGCGTCGCCAGAATCAGTCCGACCGTCAGCCGTTCGACAGTGACTCGCGATTCCGTCCCGTCCACAGTTTCACCGGACTACAGTTTCAGTCCGTCGTCCTCGACGGCGGCCAGCAGGTCCGCGATGGTGTCGTCGGGGCCGAGGCCGGCGGACCTGACCAGCGACTGCAGGCTCTCCGGGGGATACTTCACGGGCACGTTCGCCTCCATCAGGAGGATGCCCAGCACCTCCTCGACGGGCGTGCTGCTGTCGACCTGTTGGGCGTACCAGAGGACGAGCGACTCGAAGATGGTCACGACGTCGTTGGAGGCCATCCGGCGCTGGCTGACCGACCCGTCGAACGTTCCCGTGATGTCGAAGCCGTACCGCGACGGGTTCTCGGCGAAACTCTCCCGGAGCCACCCGTGGACCGCCTCCTGTGTCAGTTCCCCGGTCCGTTGGTGGTCCTGGCCCCTGGCGGCGGTCGTGTCGCCGGCAGACGACACGGGTTCTGACTCCCCGTCCCGGTCAGGGGACTGGTCAGACGTGGGTTCGGGGCGGGACCCGTCCTGTTCTCCGGACTGGCCGGCGTTGCCGGGGACGCCACCGGCTCTGGCGCTGGAGGAGACGACGAACCGGTCCTCGTCGATCTGTTCGACGTGTTCGCTCTCGGTGATGTCGAGTTCCTCCGGCGAGAGGATGCGCCCATCCTCCGGGCGGCCGCCCTCGTCGGGCTCCGGTTCCGTGGGCCCGTCTGCCATGCTAGGCACTCTATGGTACAGGCGTATAATTCCGTCGGCGTGTCTGACGCGCGACTGCCGTCGCTGTCCGGTCGGGGAAGACAAAAGAAAGATGGAACGCCTTACAGTGCGACCGAGGACTTCTGGGACAGCGAGTCGGGCACCGTGATGGTCACAGTCGTCTCGCCACCGGCCTGGGAGGTGATCGTGACATCCGCGCTGTCGCCTTCACCCAGCTGGGTGCTGAAAGCTCCAGTCGTCTGATCGAGAGTGACGATGGCTCTGTCATCCGGTTCGTTGAGGACGTTACTTCCGGAGATCGAACCGTCAGAGTCGACGATCTCGGCCGTCGAAAACGATCCGTCTGCCCCAGCGCCTTCGGTCGCATCCGTATGGACGAGGTCGACGATCTGATCGTCGTCCACGTACTGGATGGTCATGTTACTCAGCGCCACGTCGTTCGCACCGGGCGCCTTCTTGACTGTCATATTGATCTCATCGATCTGTTGATCGCCGACAGAACCGACAGCGTTCACGACCTGCACGCGGTCGGCGACCTGCGAGCTGGACTGTTGACCGGTCTGTTCTGACTGCGATTGCAGGAAGCCGGCGGTGTTGATCAGGACGCCCGCGGCGATCGCCGCCACCAGCACCATCGCGATGAACACGATGAGCGTCCCGATACCGACCTGGCCCCTGTCTCGTTTGTGTGGCATCTTCATGGGTATCTCGCCTGGGCAGCCGTCTGCCACAGACTTACTCGACTGATTCGAGCGTGAACATAAAAGGGTGACCCGCAAATTATTGATTTTGAAAACAGTGTGGCGGGATTTTCGTGCGTGAACAAAACAGAATCATCGTTGATACTCCACGTTTCAGCGCTTCTCGGCGCCGAAATCCGGTAATACTGTCGATCGTCTATCAAAAAAGTGTCGAACACGTACGACAGTCCAGGTATCGAGACTGACGCGGGTCGGCGTCACTCGTAGGTGACGAGGCTGTACATCACGAACAGGAACCCGAAGGTGGTGAACCCGCTGTTGACGAGCAGCAACGACCGGACGCCGCCGAACCCCATGAGGAACGCGCTGATCATGGTTGCGGCCGCGCCGGCCACCGCCAGCGAGAACCCCAGTGCGAGGTGCAACATCGCGGTGCGCGAGGTCTGGGCGTACGCACGGATACCCATCCCGACCATCGTCAACCCGGCGACGACGAACACGAGCGTTGACACCGCGTACAGAATCTCGACTATCGTTGGCACCGTCTGTGGGTTACAGACACCACGTATTAAATCCACCTGTGCCAATATCTCTACTGATAATCGAATCGGTAGCGAAACTCACGTTTGAAAACCCGCCCGCGCACGCGAGGACAAGGTAGATGACGTTCAGCTGTTCGTACCAGAGACGGTCGACGCGTCAACTCTCGGAGAGGGTCCGCCAGGCCTCGTCGAGTTTGTTCGTCACTTCGGTGCGCTCGTCGATGTCGACGGCGAGCGTTTCGTCGAACTCGACGCGAACGGCGTCGACGTTCCGCCGGTAGACCTTGATCCGTCGTCGGTCGTCCGAGAGGATGTTGTCGTGTAACTCCAGCAGGTCGTGTTCGGTCAACTCGTCGATCCGGCGATAACAGGTGGCGATGGGGATCCCCAGTTCGTCGCTCAACTCCTGGGCGGAGCGCGGTTCGCCCGTCGCCTCCAGGATGTCCGCGCTGTACTTGTTCCCCAGCGTCTGGAGCAAATCCTCAGAGGCCATCCGTTCTCACAGGTTGAATCACCACGCTCATAAAGCTATCGAATTTTGAAATGGGACCGAACGGCGTATTCGAACCGAAAAGAGCAATCGCCATTTTGGGCGCGTTTGAGCGTCTGCCTCGGGTATTTTCGCTCCTAATAACGGGTCATCCGAGGGGTGACTCGTCCTCGCCCATCATCGAGAACGCGCTGGCGTTCTTGTGGACGGTGATGCCACCCTGTGCGATCTCCAGGGGGAAGATGTCGGCGTCGATGTTCTGCTTGCGCATCTTGGCCACCCAGACGTAGCGGTTGACCCCGGAGTCGGTGGGAGTCTGCAGCAGGTAGATGTTGCCGTCGGTCAGGAAGTTCTCCAGCCCGATGTCGGTCTCGGGGAAGACCGTCCCCTGTTCGTTGGTCATCAGCGTCGTCAGGTCGTTCTCCCGGAGGATGTCGGTGAACTTCAGGAGGTAGGTCCGCTTCTCGCGCTCGCTCTCGAAGAACAACTGGAACATCGTCAGCGAGTCCAGCACCAGCCGCTCGTACTCCTCGTCGTCCAGGTCCTCGAGCAGGATGTCCAGCGCGGCGCTGAAGTCGTTCTCGCGCAACAGCACCTGCTTGTCGTACACTTTGATCTCCCCGTCCTCGACGTGCTGTTGCCAGTTGTCGAACCCGATGGATTCGGCGGCCTGGCGCAGGTCCTCCTTGTTCTCCTCGAAGGTGAGGAATATCCCCTTCTCGTCGAACAGCTCCACCCCGTTGTAGATGTACTGCAAACCGAGGATGCTCTTGCCCGCCCCCGGGTTGCCGCTGATGAGCGTCGTGGAGTTTTTGACGATCCCGCCGTTGAGGATGTCGTCCAACCCCTCGATGCCCGTCTTCGTCAGTTGGATTGCACTCATACGGATGAGAACACGTCGGCTGGCCGGGAAGAAAAGTGTTGGTGTTATTTTGCGTGGACGAAAGCGGGGTCGACCCAGATGACGAAGTCCTCCGAGTCGCGCTTGACCACGCCCGTGATGGCGTCGTCGTCGGTGGCGGGCGACTCGTCGACGTCCCCCTCGTCGACGCTGACAACCTGGTGAACCTCGTCGACGAGCCAGCCTGCGGCGGCCTGGTCCTCGATGATCTCCGGGTCGTAGACGATGATCCGCTGGCGGTCGCCCTCCTCGCTGATGTCGAAGACGGTTTTGGGGTCGATGATGGCAGTCGTCCGTCCGCGCAGGTCCATCACGCCCTCGACGTGGGGCGGCGAGTTCGGCACCGCCGTCAGCTCGCCCACGTCGACGATCTCGGTCACGCAGTCGATGCTGACACAGTAGGTCTCCCCGCCCAGCGTGAACTCCAGTACTTGGCCGGTCGTGGTTGTCGTGGCTGCCATCGTGGTCAAAAGGGGCCAGGCGAGCGACTTAAACGTGGCTCCCGTGCTATCAGATTTGATTACCGGGGCGGTGTCTTTATGCGGGGCCTGACCACACATTCGGGACGAGAATGGAGACGACGCCGGTTCCGCTCTGTCGGCAACTGGAGCTGCACAGATGACACGCTCGCGCCCCCGTGCGGTGGTCGCGGACGACTCGCACTTCATGCGTAGCGTCATCTCCGACATCCTCGAAGGCGGCGGCATCGAGGTCGTCGGCGAGGCGCGCAACGGCCGCGAGGCCGTCGACCTGGTCGCCGAGCTGGACCCGGACGTGGTGACGATGGACGTCGAGATGCCAGAGATGGACGGCATCGAGGCTGTCGAGCACATCACGGCCGAGCACCCGACGCCGACCGTGATGCTCTCGGCTCACACCGACGAGAACGCCGACGTCACCTTCGAGGCCCTCGACGCGGGCGCCGTCGACTTCTTCACCAAACCCGGCGGCGAGGTGTCGATGGAGATGTCCCGCCTCGAGGACCAGCTCGTGGAGATGGTCGCCTCGGTCGCCGAGGCCGACGTGACCGGCGGGGACGTGGGCGCTGCGAGCACGGGCTCGGACGCGACCGCGTCCCCGGCAGGTACCGCGACGGTCCGGGACGCTGACACGGGCACCGGTGTCGAGGCCGGTGGCGGGACGAGCGCCGCGACGAGTGCGAGGGCGCGCCGGTACGTCGACAACCCCACGCTCGTCGTCGGTTCCTCGACGGGCGGCCCGAAGATGGTCGAGCAGGTGATGTGCGAGTTGCCCCGCGGGGCGGACTTCCGGGTGCTCGTCGTCCAGCACATGCCCCAGGGGTTCACCGGCCGCTTCGCCGAGCGGATCGACGCCAACAGCGGCTACGACGTCCGCGAGGCACGCGACGGCGACCGACTCGGCGGCGGCGAGGCGCTGGTGGCGCCGGGCGACAGCCACCTGGAGGTTTCGAACTACCACGCCGGCCGCCTGCGCGTGTCGGTGACCGACGACCCGCCGGTCAACAGCGTCCGGCCGGCCGTCGACGTGACGATGCGCTCGGCCGCCGGGACCGTCACGGACCCGCTGGTCGGCGTCATCCTCACCGGGATGGGCGAGGACGGCGCCGCCGGCATCGAGGCGATCAAGGCCGTCGACGGCCACACGATCGCCCAGAACGAGGAGACGTCGGCCGTGTTCGGGATGCCAAAGCGTGCGATCGAGACCGGCCACGTCGACGACGTGCTCCCGATCGGGGAGATCCCGGGACGGATTCTGGACACTGCGACTGCGGAGGTCACATAACAATGGACGATCAGTATCTCGACGCGTTCATCCGCGAAAGCCGAGAGGAGATAACGAAACTGAACAACTCGCTGCTCGCGCTGGAGTCCGACCCCCAAGACAGGGAGGCGATGGACCAGATATTCCGGACGGCCCACACACTGAAGGGCAACTTCGGCGCGATGGGCTTCGAGAATGCCGCCGAGCTGGCCCACGCCATGGAGGACCTGCTCGACGAGATGCGCGAGGGGGACCTCGCGGTCACGCCGGAGGTGATGGACCTGGTGTTCGCCGGCGTCGACCGGATCGAGGCCATCGTCGGCGAGATCGAGGAGCACGGCGAGGCCCAGACCGACGCCGACGACCTCGTCTCGGAACTCCGGGCGGTCCTCGAGGACGGCCCCGATCCCGCCGGCGAGGCCGACCCCGGGGGACCGCCACCGGAATCCGCTGGCGACGGCACCGGCGACGGGCCGGACGTCGACCCCGGGGCGGTGGAGATCGACCCCGACGAAATCGATGGTAGCGTCGTCCACGTCGAGGTGACGCTGGGCGAGACGGAGATGGCCGGTGTCGACGCGATGTTGGCGATCGAACGGATCGAGGAACTGTTCGACGTGATCGAGACCCACCCCGACCGGGCCGACATCGAGGACGGCGACTTCGAGGAGACGTTCGGCCTGTTCCTGGCGGCAGAGGACCTCGGGCGCGTCGACGCCGAACTCGACGCGGTCGGGGAGATCGAGGCCGCGACGGTCACCGACGTCAGCGACGACCTGACGGCAGAGACGGCGGCGGACCCGGGGACCGGCGGGGACGGG
Organism: uncultured Halobacteriales archaeon; assembly: GCA_964623935.1. Taxonomy (GTDB): domain Archaea; phylum Halobacteriota; class Halobacteria; order Halobacteriales; family Haloarculaceae; genus SW-9-67-25. Next base: position 794 of record CAZUWC010000056.1, on the reverse strand, counting down.
GACCACTCCGTCGACGAGATCAAGTCCGTCCGTGTCGACGTCGACCAGCTCGACGACCTGCACGGGCTGGTCGAGCAACTGGTGACCAGTCGCATCAAACTCCGGCGGGCCGTCGAGGACGACGACCTCGACTCGGCGGGCGAGACGCTGAACGAACTCGACAAGATCACCGCGAACCTCCAGAACACGGTGATGGACATGCGGCTCATCCCGCTGAAGAAGGTCGTCGGGAAGTTCCCCCGGATGGTGCGCGACCTCGCGCGGGAACTCGAGAAGGAAGTCAGCTTCGAGGTCGAGGGCGAGGACATCGAACTCGATCGCACCATCCTGACGGAGATTTCGGACCCGTTGATGCACGTTATCCGGAACGCCATCGACCACGGCGTCGAGGCGCCGGCCGAGCGCGAACGGAAGGGCAAACCCCGCGAGGGACAGGTCACGCTGCGGGCCTCCCGGGAGCGCGACCACGTCATCATCGAGGTGATCGACGACGGCGCCGGCCTCGACGTCGACGAGATCAGGCGCCAGGCCGTCGAGCAGGGCGTCCGCTCGCCGGAGGAACTGGAGACGATGTCCGACTCGGCCATCTACGACCTCGTCTTCCACCCCGGGTTCTCGACGGCCGAGGAGGTGACCGACGTCTCGGGACGGGGCGTCGGGATGGACGTCGTCCACGACACCGTCACGCAACTGGACGGCTCGGTCAGCGTCGAGTCGTCGTCCGGCGAGGGCACGACCGTCTCGCTTCGCCTCCCGGTGACGATGGCCATCGTGAAGGTGCTGTTCGTCGAGGT
>CAZUWC010000055.1:0-8524 GCA_964623935.1 uncultured Halobacteriales archaeon | reverse complement strand
CCCTCCGTCGAGATGGTGCGCTTTGTCAACTCCGGCACCGAGGCGACCGTCTCGGCGGTCCGGCTCGCGCGTGGCTACACCGGCCGCGAGAAGATCGTCGTCATGCAGGGCGGCTACCACGGCGCCCAGGAGTCGACGCTCGTCGAGGGCGGCCCGGCGGACCCCCACCCGAGCAGCCCCGGCATTCCCGAGGCCTTCGCACAACACACCATCCCGGTCCCGTTCAACGACAGCGGGGCGGCCAGGGCGGTCTTCGAGGAACACGGCGAGGACATCGCGGCCGTCCTGACCGAACCCATCCTGGGCAACACGGGCATCGTCATGCCCGTCGAGGGCTACCACGACACCCTCCGGGAGCTGTGCGACGAGCACGGCGCCCTGCTGGTCTTCGACGAGGTCATCACGGGCTTTCGGGTCGGGGGCCTGGAGTGTGCCCAGGGCAAGTTCGGGATCACCCCGGACGTGACGACGTTCGGCAAGATCGTCGGCGGTGGGTTCCCCGTAGGGGCCATCGGCGGCCGCGCGGAGGTCGTCGAGTCGTTCACGCCCTCGGGCGACGTTTTCCAGTCGGGCACCTTCTCCGGGCACCCCGTGACGATGGCCGCCGGGCTCGAGACCCTGCGGTACGCCGCCGAGAACGACGTCTACGAGCACGTCAACGCCCTCGGCGAAAAACTCCGGTCGGGCCTGCGGGACATCGTCGCCGACCAGGCACCGGGCTACACCGTCGTCGGCACCGACAGCATGTTCAAGACGGTGTTCACGCGGGATTGTGCCGACCCCCAGGACGGGCCCTGCGGTGGTGGCTGCACGCAGTCCCCGGAGTGTTCCCGGGCCGACGACTGCCCGAAGACGGGCGCGGACGTCGACGCCGCGGCGGGCGAGCGCTGGGATCGACTGTTCCGCCCGGCGATGCGCGAGCAGGGGGTGTTGCTCACGGCCAACCAGAACGAGTCGCAGTTCGTGTGTGCCGCCCACACCGAGGAGGACATAGAGCGCACCCTCGACGCCTACGCGGAGGCGCTCTGACAGTACAACACCGGTGGGGTTTCCACGTCGGGAGGGCGGGGCTGACGGGAGTGGTTAGCCACTGCCGCCAGCAAGCTGTCTGGCTTCGGGAAGCCGGCGGAGCCACAGCATCGCAACGGTGCCCACGAGTGGCCCGATGACGAGTGGCGTAAACGCCCACTGCCAGCCCACCGCGTCCGCGATGACCGGCGTGATCTGGATCGAGCCCAGTGTCAGGAGAAAACCGATCGCTGTCTGCAGTGTGAGTGCCGTTCCGACGTAGGTGTCCTCGGCGAGTTCCGAGACTGCTGTGGAGAACTGTGCGGAGTCGGCAACGATGACGAACCCCCAGCCGAGGACGAACGGGACGACCACGAGCGGTGACGCGCCGAAGACGAACCCTGCTGTCAGGCAGGCCCCGCCGCTGAGAACCATGCTCGCGCTCGTGACCGTGGTTCGACCGATGGCGTCTGCAGCGATGCCAGCGACGACCGCACCGGCGCCGCCGATCGCGATCGTTCCGAACGCAACGAGTGCGGCCAGTGTTTCGGTGTTGCCCGAGAGTGTGAAACTCTCGACGAGAAACACGGGGATCCACGCCCAGACGGCGTACAGTTCCCACATGTGGCCGAAATAGCCCAGGTTGGCCAGCATCGTCCCGCGGTCGCCCAGGATACGCGGGACTGCACGGGGATCGAACGGTGCAGCCGGTGCCTGGTACGGCCCCGGTTCGATCGTCAACACCAACAGGCCACCGACGAGGGCGAGCCCGGCAGCCGCGACGAGAACGAGCGTCGGTTCGCCGACGCCACCGACGGCCCGAATCAGGTGTGGCATCGCGGAGCCGACGGTGAGTGCCCCCACGAGCACACCGATGGCGAATCCACGGCCCGAACGGAACCAGCCAGCCATGATCTTCATCCCGGGGGGATAGACGCCGGCGAGGGCGACGCCAGTCACCAGTCGGAGCGCGACGGCGGGCCAGAACGAGTCGACGGCGAAGGCAATGACGAGCGTCGCCCCGACGCCGAGCGCGGTCGATGCGGCAAAGAGATACCGGGGGGTGATGACGTCCGAGAGGGTGAACGTCGCGGACAGCACCGCGCCGACGACGAACCCCAACTGGACGGCGTTGGTCAGCCACGCGGTCTGTGCGCCCGAGAGGTTCCAGGCGTCGGCGAGTTCCGGGCCGACTGCGGAGGCGCTGAACCACAGCGTCATCGCGAGGAGTTCGGCCACCGCGAGCACGAGCAACACCCTGAACCGCCGTCGTTTGTCGATAGAGTCCTCGACGGTGTCGCGTTCAGCCGTACGGTCTCCCGACACACGTATCGGGATGACTAGTGGTCTATTCAACCTTGTGCGGGCGGACACCGTGGATACACAGGAGGACGGGGCGTGCCCTTCACAAGAACGGGATGAGCCGCCGGAGCAGACCGCTCGATTCCTCCTCGACGGGCGTCCAGTCGAACTCCTCGGCCGCCACGTCGTCGACGTCCTGCAGGACGTAGTCCGACACCGAGGCCGGCAGGTCCGCGGCCCGTCGCTGGCCGGCCCCCTCGCGTCCGAGTGGCGCCCCGTCGACGCGCAGGGCCGGCCCCTCGATGAAGCCAAGTTGCGTCCCGTCCATGTCCCGCACCTCGATGGTCACCGCCCGGAGGAGGTTCCGCACTGTCGGGGTGTCGGCGCTCCCGACGGCGTAGGCCGTCTCGACGGCCTCCTCGGCCGGGATCTTCTCGATGAAGACCAGCGACTCGCCGTCCTCCCAGGGGCCGGTGTCGTAGGCAGCGTCGACGGCGACCTGCGACGGTGCGACGCCCGGCACGTACGGCTGTTCGAGTCGGACCGCAACCGCCTCCGGGTTGGCGTTTTGGAGACGGACCGTGACGCGCTCGTGGGTCGGCGTCGCGGTCACGTCCACGTCGACGTCGATCGCGTCGGTGTTCACGGTGGTGTGTCCGGGCGGGGACCTCATTCGTCGCCGAGCGCGCCGAGGGTACTCCTGACGCGCTCGCGCCAGGTCGTCAGCGCCGACACCTCCGATTCGAGCGCTTCCTGGCCGTCCTCGAGGTCGTCGACGCGGTCGGTCTGTCGCGAGACCTTGCTGTCGATGGAGTCGACGCGCTGGCCCAGCGCCGACAGGTCCGCCTGCAGGTCCGCGAACGCCTCGGCCATGGAACCGTGCTGGTCGTCGAAGTCGTTGACCGCTTCCATGCTCGCCTCGATGTCGCTCACCCGCTTCTGGAGGTGGGCGACCCGCAACTCGTCGCTGACCGTCGCGCCCTCGGCCTCGCCCAGCAGGAGTCCGTAGAGGCGCTCGCGGTCCTGGTCGGTGAACCCGCCGGCGTGCACCCGCTGGTCGAGTTCCGCGACGAGTTCGGCCGTCGAGTAGTCCGACAGACTCTTCTCGTCTGCGTCGGCCACCGCACTGATCGCGTCCTCGTCCGCCGTGTCCTCGGCGAGCGGGGCTGTCTCGACTGTCGCCTCTTCCTCGACTGACTCCTGGGCTGTCTCCGCCTCGGCGACATCCTCCGTTTCCTCCGTATCCCCGACGTCGGCCTCCACGTCGGCGGTCGCCTCCTCAGTGTCCGTCTCCACGTCAGCGGTCGTCTCCTCCGCCTCCGACGCCAGACCCTCGCTCTCTGTCCCGGTGTCTGGGACTGCCTCGCCGGCCTCGGTTGCCGCGGTCTCCCCGGGGTCGTCGTCCCATGCGGTGTCGGAGCCGTCGTCGGCCTCGACGGATTCCGTCGCCTCGTCCGCCTCGGCCGGCGGGTCCGCGTCGGCGGCGTCGGTCGGGTCGATCAGCATCTCGTCGGCGTCGGTCGAGAAGTCGACGCTCTCGGCGCTGACCTCTTCGGGTTCCTCGTCCGCTGGGTAGGTCTCGACCTGTGCCTGCAGGTCCTCCGCGGTGGGGTCCCCGTCGGCCTCGTGGGCTGCCGGGGCCCCCGTGGAGCGGTCCGACCGGCGTGCCGGGTGGGGGTCGAACCCCGAGTCCGACTCCGGGCCGGCGCTGGCGACGCGGTCGATGGAGAGGTTGTCGAGCAGCGCCTCGAGCTGGTCGTCGGCCAGCGACTCGACGGCGTACATCGTGGTCACCTCCTCGTCGGGGCCGAGTCCGGTCGCGAACGTCAGGCGGTCGGCGTCGACCGACCAGTCCTCGCGCCGGTAGTCGGGGTGAAAGCCCACCTCCTCGATGTGCAGGTCCGGCAGGAGGTCGACCGTCAGGCGGACGTCGGCGCCCCCCTCGCGCTCGGAGACGAGTTTCAGGACGACTGTCGGCACGCCAAAGCGTTCTTCTTGATACGTCTGGTACACCGTGACGCCGTCCCGGGAGACGGTCGATTCCGTCCCGTCGCCGTGGTCTCTCATGTGTAATCCTGACGCCCGCGCGAGACGTTCTGCCTGACTATTGCGTGTACGTCCACTTAAATATACAAACTGTTTCGCGGTCGCGCGGGGCGCGTGTACGAGTGGTTTTTTGTATCTGCCAGACAGATATACCGCCGATGACAGACGAGCCCTCGTGGCTGGCCGAGGCCGAGGACCACCTCGAGGCCGCCCTGGAGGCCGAGGACACGTCACAGAAGAACTACTACATCCGGGCTGCCCTCCAGCAGGTGACGGTCAAGCGCCGCGACACAGAGGCGTGACATGGCGACCAGAATCCTCATCGCCGAAGACGAGAAAAACCTCGCGGACGTCTACACGATGTGGCTCTCCGCCGAGTTCGACGTCCGGACGGCCTACGACGGCGAGGAGGCACTCCGGCAGTTCACCGACGACGTCGACGCGGTGTTGCTCGACCGCCGGATGCCCAAGTACTCCGGCGACGAGGTGCTCTCGGCGCTGCGCGACCACGGCTACGAGGGCCCTATCGGGATGGTCACCGCCGTCGACCCCGACTTCGACATCATCGAGATGGGCTTCGACGACTACATCGTCAAGCCGATCATGAAAGAGGAACTCCTCACGTTCGTCGACGACCTGCTCTCGCTGACCGGCTACGAGAACGCCGTCCAGCGCTACTACGAACTGGCCTCGAAGAAGGCCGCCCTCGAATCGAGCAAGACCAACGACGAACTCGCCGACAGCGAGGAGTACCAGTCCCTCGTCGCGGAACTCCGGGAGGCCCGCCAGGGCGCACAGGCCGCGATGGGCGACGCCTCGGCCGCCGACCTGTTCTCGAACCTCTGAGCGTGTCGACGTGACAGCGGAAGGTATTTTGTGGATGCGCTATACATTACGAACGGGGACCCCGGCCCGGAGTGACGGACGTCAGAGGCCACGACGGCGACGGGTCCGTCGTGTCGCCGGGAACGGCGAGCGGTCCGGCCTGCATCCCTCGACTTTCCAATCAGTTTAACCGCGTCGAGTGTCTATACTGCCCGACAACACGGTCGAGGGAGACGACACAGATGGGACTCAGACAGTACGCTGGCACGGCACTGACGGTCGGCCTGGTCGGGCTGATCGTTATCATGCTGTTCGGCCAGCTTCTGGGTCAGCCACTCGGTCTCGGGTTCGTCGTCACCGGCAGCATGTCACCCACGCTGGAACCCGGTGACGGGTTCGTGGCAGTCCCTCCATTCCTTGCCGGCGAAACCGAGGAGGGCGACGTGGTGACGTTTGAGGCAGAGGAGATACAGGGCGGGGGATTGACGACCCACCGCGTGGTCGGCGAGTCGAGTCAGGGGTACATCACCCGCGGGGATGCAAACCCGTTCACCGACCAGGACGGGGGTGAACCGCCCGTCAGGGAGTCGGACATCGTGGCCGTCGCACTCCAGTTCGATGGGAGCGTCGTGGTGATCCCCAATCTCGGCACGGCTGTCACGGGACTCCAGGGTGTGTTCGGTGCGTTCGCAGGGGTTCTGTCGTCGGTTCCCGGACTGGCGGCACTGACCCAGGGCGGTGTCGGGTCGCTGATGATCGGGATCGGGGTGTTCGTGCTGGCACTGAGTTTCGTGGCCGACTTCTTTACGGGCCAGAGCCGCGGGAGCCGCAGTCGGTCGCAGTCCCGCGAGAACGTACTCGATCCGCTGGTGTTGCTGGTGGTAATCGTCCTCCTGATCACCGGTCCGGCGACGGCGAGCATGGTCATTCCGTCGGGGACGAACGAACTCCAGGTGATCAGTTCGACCGCACCGTCGGGCGACCCGACGGTCATCGAACGCGGCGGCAGTCAGGTGGTCACCTACAACGGCACCAATCAGGGATTCGTCCCCAGCATCGTCATCCTCGAACCGGCGAGCGAGGGGGTGTTTGTCTCCAAGCCCGTACTGGAGTTGACTCGCGGGCGGGAGTCGGTATCGAACGTCACCATCACCGTCCCGCAGGAAACCGGAGCGTACGTGCGTGTCATCTCGGAACGACACTACGTGAAAGTGTTACCGACCTCAGTGATCAAGCAGATGCACGACATTCACCCCTGGGTCGCGATTTTAGGGATCGACCTGTTTCTCGCCGTCTTCGTGACGATTATTTACGCCATCACCATCGGGTTCAGTCCCGTCCGACTCCGCTCGACCGACCGTGACATCTCCCTTGTCGACAAGCTCAAACGAAAACTCCCGTGATCAGGGATAGGACCCGACAGTCACGTCGCCGGCATCATCGGCGGTGAAGAGCAGCTCCCCGCTCAGGTCCGGGGTCGTGTTCTGGCCCTGGTTCGTGTCGTACCCGGTGTACAGCCACAGGGAGACGCCCAGTTGCTCACCGCTGAACACGGGACGGTACGGCTCGCTGCTACTGGACGCGAGGAGACCATCTTCGTCGAACAGTCGGGCGTGGATATCGGTGTCGCCCGCTGCCGATTCCGTGTCGTGCATGACGACCAGCATGCGTGCGTCCGTGGGGAAGTCGCTGGTGTCATCCGGGCTGAAATCGACAGTGACGCCGAGCAGTTCGCTCGTATTGTTCTGGACGAGGATGCCGGCATTGTCCTGTGCGGTGCCTGTACCGGTCAGCGGGCTCGGGAACCCGGAGCCGGCGTTCTTGCCGTCCGAGGCGAGCGGGTTGTCGACGTGCTGGTTGGTCACGTCGATTCCGCCGACCTGATAGGTCGCGTCGGGCTGGACGCCGTCAGAATCGGGCGACGTGAAATCAACACGGAGCTCGCCGTTCTGTTTCGTGATGACGCTGGCGTCAGCGGCCGGGCCCACGAGCAGTTCTATCCCACCCTCCGCGACGACGCGCATGTCCCCGGCAGCCTCCGTCGAGGACGCGAACAGTGCGCTCGACCCCACGAGCGCGCCGCCGCCGAAGAGTAACGCGCCGAGACTGGCCACGATGTTTCTCCTGGTGGGTTCCATACGTGTTACTCCCGGCTGTGTTCGCTCCGCATGCGCGGCCCTGAAACCCGTCCGGCGCGTGGGTGGGACTCCCGATTCACTGTGGATCACCGACACTGACGTTGTCGGCATCCTGTGCCGTGAACAGCAACTCCCCACTCAGGTCCGGGTTCTGTCCGGTGTAGAACCACAGGGAGACGCCAACCGTCTCACCGCTAAAGAGCGGCCGGTACCGTGCGCTGTTGCTCGCTTCCGCTCCTTGCTGGAATCCGTTCCCTGGGCCGTAGAGTCGGGCGTGGACGTCGGTGCCGCCGCCGCCCGTCGCCGAGTCCCTGTCGCGCAAGACGATCAACAGGCGTTCGTCGTTCAGATTCCCGTCCGGCGTGAAGTCCACGGTCACGCCCAGGTCGTCCTCCGAGTTGTTCTGGACGATGATTGCCGGGTCGTCCCTCGCATTGCTCCCGCCGACCGGCGACGGGAAACCCGAGACGTTCGCCACGCTATCCGCGCCCAGCGGTGTTGTCACCTCGTTGTTGTTCACGTCGATTCCGCCGACCTGGTAGGTGGTGTCCGCCTGCACTCCGTCCGAATTGCTCGGGGCACTGAAATCGATGATGAGCTGGTCGTTTTTCTCCTGGATGATCGCGCCGGTTCCAGGCCCCTGTTTCAAGGCCACCAGCGAATTGCTATCGTTCGTGATCGGGATGTCCGCGTCCCGGCTGGCGGTGAACTGGTTGAAGGCCCCGGTCCCCACGAGCGCGCCGCTCGCTGCGAGGATTCCGCCGAGTCCGAACAGGACCTTCCGCCGGCTGCTTCCCATGCACTCCTGTACGAGACGGGAACACTTTGTATTGTGGGGCTTGAATCCCGTCGTGGCGACGCGCGCCAGCGGAGTGGACGGTCCCGGGGTGCCCGACGACCCCGTCTCGCTGCATTTGGGACGGGATGCCGGCTGACTCGGCTGGCGACCTGTCCCGACGGCGTATTCCCACGGTGTGGCGTGTACTAGCATACGACGCTGTTCGTGAACGCACCGTCTCTCGATGTCGATTTCGCTAGACGTGAGGGCGATATCGAAGTAACAACTGAAATGAATTTCGGGACTGTGGCTATCTTCAAGCTGGGCTTTCGGGGTTTCAAGCCGGGCTTTCTCCCATTCAAGCCGGGCTTTCTCTCGTTCAAGGTAGCTAATACTAAAGGTAGGGGGGTACTATCGGGAGTCAGGT
>CAZUWC010000054.1:0-8572 GCA_964623935.1 uncultured Halobacteriales archaeon | reverse complement strand
ATATCAGGTCACTCGAGGGCAGCGAGGCGGTTGAGCGCGTACGTCGTCCGGAGCATCTCGGCGGCGTCGCCGCGGTCGAAGACCAGTTCGCTCGTCGACATGACGTGGTCGAGGACGTCCCCCGAGGCGTGTTCGGGGGCGGCCCCGACGCCGCTGTCGGTCTCCTCGGCCCACCGCATCACCCGGAGGTCGCTCTTGGAGTCACCCATCACCAGGGCGAAGGGGTCCTCGATACCCAGCACCTCGAGCGCGGCCTCGACGCCGACTACCTTGTTGAGTTCCAGCGACCCGATCTCGGCGGCGTCGGCCTCGTAGTAGGCGACGTCGACGCGCTCGAACAGCGCCCCGAGGTCCTCGGGCACGTCAGCGGCGGCGACGTCGGGCTGTTCGCCCCGCTCTTCGAGGACGCCGCGGATCTCAGGGTCGGCGTCCGCGTAGTAGGCGCGGGCATAGCCCGCCGGACCGTCCCCCTCGTCACCGACGTCGGTCACGTCGAACACGCTCTCCTCCAAGAGGTCGAGCAGGTAGACCAGCCCCTCGTCGATGACGGCCTCGGCGCGGTCGCTGCCGGTCTCGAAGTTGGGTTTGAGCGTGATGTTGAACTCGTTGCCCTGGAGATGAGACCCCCGCCGGATCGACTCGGGGGCGTCGGGCAACACGCGCGACCGGACGTGGTCGAACACGTCCCGCATCTCCTCGTCCAGGTCCTCGTAGAGGAGGCACTTGGTGTCGGCACCGTGGCCGGGCGTGAACACGCCGGTCCCGGTCTCGTAGACGATGCTGACCGTCCCCGAGTGGACGATTTCGTTGCCCAGCCCCTGGATGAGAAAGCCCTTCACGTTCTCCAGGGTCTGGCCGGTGCAGATGACGATGGGGACGCCGTCCTCGTGGAAGCGCGTCAGGAGGTGCAGCGTCTCCCGGGGGATTTCGTTGTCGGTGCTGCCGGCAGAACGGAGCGTCTCGTCGACGTCCAGCACGAGGACGTTCACCGCGCGGCCGTGCTTGGCGTACAGGTCCAGCGCGGTGAACGCCTGGTCGCGCGTGGCCAGACTGGCCAGGTCGCTGAACGTCTCGCCCACCTGCGGGAACCCCTCCCGGATCGTCTCCTTGCGCTCGTCCAGTTCGTCGCTGGCGCCCTGCCACCGCTCCAGAGCTACCCGGGAGTCGACCGGCGGAAACAGGTCGACGAACTCCTGGTAGGCGCGCAACGTCCCCGTGTCGAACTCCTCGTAGAGCCTGTAGAGCAAGTCGTAGGTTTCCATACGGTCCATTGTATCTCCGGCCTAATGCCGGTTCGGTGCTACGGCTCTTAGTATTTACTCATTAATCGATAAATATTTTCGACTCCCGCGTCAACAGTTATGGTATGCAAGCAATCGGGATCGAGCGGGGGGCCGACAGCCCCAGTCTGCTGGACGTGCCAGCACCGGAACGGGGGGTGGGTGAGGCCCTGGTGCGGGCCCGCCGTGTCGGCGTCGACGGCACCGACCACGAGATCATCGCGGGCAACCACGGCGGCCCACCACCGGGCGAGGACCATCTGGTGCTGGGCCACGAGGCCGTCGGCGTCGTCGAAGAGAGCGACGGCGACTTCGAGGCCGGCGACGTAGTCGTCCCGACCGTGCGCCGGCCACCGAACGGCGAGGAGAACCGCTACTTCGAGCGCGAGGAGGCCCACATGGCGCCGCCGGGCGCGGCCGTCGAACGGGGCATCGACGGCGCCCACGGGTTCATGAGCGAGTACTTCACCAGCCCCGAGGACTGTCTTGTCGAACTCCCAGCCGACCTCGCGGAGTGGGGATTCCTGGTCGAACCCATCAGCATCTCCGAGAAAGCCCTCGAACTGGCCTACGCCTCGCGGTCGTCGTTCGGCTGGGAACCGAAGACGGCGCTCGTCATAGGCAACGGCTCGCTGGGCCTGCTGACCGTCGCGATGCTGGTCGAGGACTACGAGGTTTACTGCGTGGGGCGCCGGGACCGGCCCGATCCGACCATCGACATTATCGAGGGCCTCGGGGCTACCTACGTCGACTCCCGCGAGACGCCGGTCGACGAGTTCGCGGACGTCCACGGACCGGCCGACCTGGTCTACGAGGCGACCGGCTACGCGAAACACGCCTTCCGGAGCATCGAGGCGGTCGGCCCGAACGGCGTCGCGGCGCTTTTGGGCGTGCCCGAACCCTGGGCGTTCGAGATCGACGGCGGCCGCCTCCACAAGGACCTCGTGATGCACAACAAGGCCGTCGTCGGCAGCGTCAACTCCGGACCGCGACACTTCCGTGCGGCGGTCGACCGCCTCGCGGACCTGCCCGAGTGGTTCCTCGACGACCTCGTCACGCGAGTGGTGCCCGCCGCCGAGTTCGAGGCCGCCTTCGACGGGAGCAAAACGACGATAAAGACGGCCGTCGAATTCGGGCCATGAAGAACGTCGACGACCTCATCCGGAGCGCCGAAGAGTTGGCCGAGCGCGGCCTCTCGAAGGGGGAGATCGCGGACGAACTGAACGTCTCCCGGGAGACGGCGAGCTGGCTGGCCGAGCGGGGAACCGCGACGCCTCAGCCCCAGCCGAGCGGGAGCGCCGACCCCCACGACATCCACGTCGACTGGTCGGCCGTCGGCCGGGACTCGGCCCGGCTCACCCACGTCGGGCGGGCGATGGCCGACCTCCTCTCGAAGCAGGGCGAGGCGGTCGACCTGACGGTCGGCATCGAGAAGGCGGGGACGCCGCTGGCGACAGTCGTCGCACAGGAACTCGGGACGGACATCTCGGCGTACGTCCCCCGGAAACACCAGTGGGAAGCCGGCGACATCGAGGAACTCGAGGGGACCTTCTCCCGGAACTTCGCGGACCTCCGCGACCGGGAGTGTTACGTCGTCGACGACACCGTCACCAGCGGGACCACGATGAGCGAAGCCATCGACGCGATCCGCCAACAGGGCGGCGACCCCGTCGCGGCGGTCGTGCTCGTCGACAAGCAGGGCGTCGAGGACCTGAACGGCGTCCCGGTCTACTCGCTCGTACAGGCCATCCGCGTCGGCGACGCCTGATCGTACCGGCTGTCCCGTCGACTCCACGCACCGGCCCGGGCTACAGCAGGTCCGTCGCCGCCGGCCGGGCGTCTTCGAGGGGGTCCTCCTCGCCATGGACGGCGAGGGCGTCCTCGACCGCGTCCCGGGCGGCCGGGAGCGGGTCGTGTGTCTCGATGTAGGCGGCGAGCGCGAACTCCGTCTCGGTCACGCGGGCGAGTTCCACCGCCTCGGTCCGCGGGAGGTCGCCGGCCAGCCAGTCCCGGACGACCCCGCGTCCGGTCGGCCCGAGCGGGTGGACGGACTCGCCGAGCAGGTGCAACGTCTTCGCGGCGGTGACCGGCGCTGTCCCGGCCGCACGCGCCGCGGCGCCGGCGCTCGCGCCACCGGCGTACCGCTCGACGACCGTCGCAGCCGTCTCGGCGTCACAGGGGAGGGCGTCCTCGTGGGCGGCGAGGCGCTCGGCCAGCGAGGCGTCGGTCCGGTCGATCGTCGCGACCCCGCAGTCGCGCTGCTCGGCCGTCACCTCCACCCCCGCGGCGATGTCCGCGAGCCCCATGTGCGATCCTGTGACCGCATCCCGCATAAAACTACGTGCCCGCCGCGGCGCTCGTTCGGCCACTGTCGGGGGATAACCTACCGGTTACCGGTCGGTTTGGGCACCGTCACGCCCCGGCATCCCGGCGGTACGAACTCGATTTAAAAGCCGATAGCGGCCCAAGTTTCGACCACGATGGCGACGACAGCCCAGACCTGTCCGGAGTGTACCGGTCGCCTGCGCACCGGCGAGACAGAGACCGTCTGCGAGGAGTGCGGGCTGGTGGTCGACGAGCACGCGATCGACCCGGGACCGGAGTGGCGCTCGTTCGCGGACGACGAGACGAACCCGGAGCGGACCGGCGCGCCGCTGACCCGGTCGCGCCACGACCGCGGCCTCTCGACGGAGATCGGCCGCTCGACCCGGCTGAAGGGGCGCAAGCGCCGCCGGATCGCGCGGCTGCGCCGCCAGCACAAGCGCACGCAGATCCGCTCGAAGGCTGAGCGCAACCGCGTCTACGCGTTCATGGAGATCAAACACGTCGTGGGCGACCTGGACCTGCCCGAGACCGTCGAGGAGCGGGCCTGCGTCCTCTTCGAGTCCGCCCAGGACGAGGGACTCCTGCAGGGCCGGTCGCTGGAGGGATTCGCCGCCGCGACGGTGTACGCCACCTGCCGAACCGCGTCCATTTCGCGGACTGTCGAGGAGATCGTCGACGCCGCCACGGCGACGCGCAGCGAACTCGACGCGGCCTACGACGCGCTGAACCGCGAGCTCGGCCTGCCGACCGGTCCCATCCACCCCCGGGAATACCTCCCGCGCTTTGCCTCCAGACTTGATCTCCCGCCGGGGGTCGAGCGCCGGGCGCGGGCCTTCGCCGAGCGCGCCCGCGAGGAGGGCATCGACACCGGGCGCAACCCCGGCGGCGTCGCGGCGGCGTGCCTCTACACCGCCGCACAGGAGGAGGGCGTCCAGTTGACCCAGCGCGAGGCGGCGGCCGTGGCCGACGTGACGCCGGTCACGCTGCGGTCGACGTACTACGAACTGACCGCGGAGTGAACAGCCTCGGCCAGACGCTGGAACTGCCGTGCTGCGCGGGTATCGGGGGCGACAGCGGTGACCGGAAGGCCGGCCCGCTGAGCCCGGGCAACCGCGTCGGAGTCGGGGACGCGCGTCACCGGCCCGCCCAGCGCCGCCGCGACGGTCCGCGTGCCGACGTCGGTCGCACGGTTGAGGACCACCCGCGCGAGCGGCGTCTCGACGGCGCGGGCGAGTTCGCGGGCACGGATGGCGTCGGTCAGTGCCGCCTCGGTCGGCCGCGTCACCACGACACAGGCGTCGGCCGCGAGCAACGGCAGCCCCACGTCGCCGTGCATCCCCGCCGGGGAGTCGATGACGACGGTGCCGTACTCCCGGGCCACCTGCCGGACGGCCGCGCACAGTGCGGTCGGGTCGACGGCACGCGCCCCCGCCAGCGTCCGCCCACACGGGAGCACCGTTACCGTCCCGCCCTCCCGGACCGCCTCGACGGCGTCGGCCCGGCCGGCGAGTACGTCGTGGAGGTCCGGCCCGCGGGCCGAGGGGAGGTCCGCCATCGCGAGGTCGGCGTCGACGGCCACCGCGTCGAGTTCGGCCGCGAGGTTCAGGGCGACCGTCGACTTGCCGACACCGCCCTTGCCCGCGGTCACCGCGAGAATCATGCCAGCCGCGTCAGCGTCTCGACGGGCACCGAGACATCTTCGAGCCGGGACGCCAGACTCTCACAGCGGTCGGCGACTTCCCGGAGACGCTCGCGGTCCTCGTCGAGTCGGGCGGGCAGGCGGGTGACGTCGTCCGGACCACCCAGTTCCGAAACCGCAGCCGAGGCCTCCGAGACCGAGGAGACGCCCGCGAGCCGTTCGGCCCGTTCGACACGGCTCTCGGCGTCGGCCAGCCACGCCTCGACCGCACCTCGTTCCTCTTCGACGGTGTCACCGCAGGCAGGCTGACCGTCGGAATCACGCTCGTCCGCGCCGTCCGCGTCGAACCCGCCGTTTGCACCGGGCCACTCCCAGTCGTCGAGGCTCCCGTTTCCATCGCCGGTCGCTCCGTCGTCGGGGACGCGCGCACCGGTGCCGTCGGGGTCACCGGCTCCGTGCCCGTCGAGACCGCTCGTACCGCGGGTCTCGGGGGCACTGGTGTCGCGGCTGTCGAACGTCCCTGTGCCGCCGTCCGAGACGGCGTCGCGGGGCGGCGATGGGTCACCGAGTGTCCGGACGACCTCGCGGGCGGTCACCGTCCCGCCGGTGTCGCTGGCGCCGAGGGACGTGACGCGGGCCGGCGGTTCGGCGGGGTCGGCCGGGCACGCGTAGCCCAGCACCAGTCGTTCGTCGGCCGCCACGCGCCCCTCGTAGCCGTCCTCGTCCCAGCCCTCCTCGGGGAGGCCCTGCCGGCGCGGGGGCCAGACCGGGCCGTCCAGGCAGTTGGTCACGCGGACGCGCTCGCTCGCCTCGCTGGTCACGAGCAGGCTGACCAGCGTCACCCCGCCCTGGCTCGTGACGTGCCAGTCCAGTGTCGCCATGGGCCGTCTGGTCCCGCCTTCCGGTTTAAACTCTGACGACCGGCGCGCCGAGCCACCGGCTCGCGGCACGCGCGTCGCCGAATCGGTCGCCAGTCACGACCAATGGCGCGTCGAAACCCGCGACGCGAGCGACGGCCAGCCCCGCAGTCAGCCCGTCGACCGCGAAGGGGTCGTCCGGTTCGGGGGCACCCGGCACGGCAGCGACGGCTGCAGCGTAGGCGTCGCGGGCGCGCTCGACGAGGACTCGCCGGGCACGCCGCTCCAGGTTGGCCACCCGATCCTCGAGGCGCAACCGCTCCTCGAGTCGGTCCCGCGACTCGCGGGTTCCGCGGCGCTCCCGGTCGAGGGTCTGCCGCGCCGCGGCCGCCCTGGTCTCGGCCTCCGAGAGGTCCCGGGCCGCCGCTTCGAGGTCCTCCCGTGCCGGCCCTGTCGGCAGGTCTGCCCCCTCGCGGGCCTGGAGGCGGCCGCGGGCGGCCGCGACCCGCTCGCGGAGGCGCTCGGTTTCGGCACGGGCGGCGGCGAGGCGTTCCCGGGCGTCGGCCGCCCGGTCCACGCTCCCGTCCTCGCGCGGGTCCCGCTCGATAGCCGCGAGCCGTTCCCGCGCTCGCTCCAGTCCGGGGTCGTGTGGCGTCCCCAGCCCGCGGGCCCGCGCTGCGGCCGCCAGCGCCGTCCGGACGCGAAGGCCCATTCCCGGCTGGAGACAGCCCACCCGCTCGTGGACCGGACCCGGCGTCCGGGCGGTCACGGAGACGGTCGTCCCGTCGCCGGCGGACGCCTCACCCTCCCGGACCGCCCGGGCGACCGTCTCCGGTGCGACGTCGGTCGACAGGGAGACCGTCCGTCCCCGGTGCACGGCGCCGTCGACGCGGCAGATCACAGCTCCCGCTCCCGCATCGTCCCGGGGTCGGGCAGGTCGCGCCCGGCCGCGAACTTCGCGTACGGCGTCGCCGGCTTCCCGCGGTCCTCGTAGGCCCGCGCCGCCTCCCGGACCGCCGGCCGCACCCGCTCGAACTCGTTGAAGGGTTCGGTCCACGCCACCTGGATTTCGGTCCCATGTTTCTCCCGGAGCCGGAGCGCCTGGAACGCGCCGAACTCCGTGGCCTCCAGCAGCGCTGCCCGCCCGAAGTGTCGGACGACAGCCCCCTCGTGGGCCCGCGTCACGTTCCGGAGCGACCCCCGTGCCCCCCGGGAGTACGCGATGACCAGCAGCACGCGCGTGGCCTCTCCCGACGAACAGTTAAATCGTTCGATGGGTTCGAGTGATAGATTATTCGACGCGCTCGACGGTCACCCTGGCAGGGTCGACGTCCCCGGCCAGGTCCGCGACCTGCTCGCGTGCCTCGCGGGGCGAGGCGGCGGCGACGGCCACGCCCTCGACGGCCGGGGGCTCGTCCGCCCGATATACGGCGGTTTCCTCGTCGAAATCTGTCGCGTACGTCCGGAGGACGCCCCGCACCTCCCGCTCCAGTCCGGGCAGGGAGAGGTCGCCCTCCTCGTAGTCGGTCAGTGCCTCCTCGATGGTACGCAGCGCCGAGATGCGGTCCATTATGTCGTCCGGAGGTGGTCGGTCCGGGGCTCGTAGACCTCGCCTTTCTGTTTGAGCTGTTCGATCTCGTGTTCGGCCGTCGAGGGTTCCATCCCGCCCTCCTCGGCGCGCTCGATGACGACGTCGACGGGGGCGCCCTCGTCGTACTCCTCCTCGATAGACTCGATCAGCGAGAGCAGGTCCTTGATGCGGTCGCGCTGGCTCTTCGACGTTCCGGTCTCGATCATGTCGGCGTCGTACTCCCCGGTCTCGGGGTCCATCCCGATGTCTTCGAGGCAGTGGCGGGCGATCCGCACCGCGCGCTCGGCGTCCTCGACCTCGACGTCGTCCGAGAGCCGGACCCGGGCGCTGGCCTCGGCCAGCCGCACCAGCGCCTCCAGTTTGCGCGCGGTCACCGGCACCGGGGAGTCCTCGTCGGCCCCCCGCGAGCGCAGGTCGACGTAGAAATCGCGGATCTCCGCGCGGGCCTCCTCTGTCATCGTCGGGAAGCAGTTGCGCTTGGCGTAGGCGACGTACTTCCGCAACAGCTCGGGTTCGATGGTCGGGGCCACCTCGTCGGTGATCGTCTCGACCTCCTCGGCGGTGTAGTTCGAGGTGCTCGTCTCCGTCCGGTGGGTGTGTAACTCGCCCGCGTAGTTCGTCGTGAGGATGTGCTCGGCCAGGTTGGCGTCCTCCTCCTCGTCGGGCTCGTCGGTGACCGTGAATATCAGGTCGAACCGCGAGACCAGCGCCGGTTCGAGGTCGATCTGCTCGGCGATAGGTTCGTACTGGTCGAACCGGCCGTACTTGGGGTTGGCCGCGCCGAGCAGCGAACAACGAGATTTGAGCGTGGCATTTATCCCAGCCTTGCTGACACTGATCGAGTTGTGGAGAACGACGCCCTGGCTGACGAACGTGTTCG
>CAZUWC010000053.1:0-8581 GCA_964623935.1 uncultured Halobacteriales archaeon | reverse complement strand
GTCGCGGGCGGCGTCCTCGACGTTGTGGGCCTCGTCGAAGACCGCGATGACGTCCCCGGGGTCCCGGCCCAGCCACCGGAAGAACTGTTCGCGGATGGCCGGGTCCAGCAGGTGGTGGTAGTTACAGACCACGAGGTCGACGCGGTCGACGCCCTCCTTTAAGAGTTCGTACCCGCAAAAGCCCTCGCTGTGTGCCCGCTGGTAGATTTCGTCGGGCGTGCGGGCGTCGGCGTACAGCCACGCGAAGAAGTCGTCGGTGTCGCCCGTGAGGTTGCGGTAGTAGTGGTCGCAGGTGGCGCGGTCCTCGAACTCCGCCAGTTCAGCCTCGACGGCGTCGAGTTCGTCCATCACCGCCTGCCTGGCCTCGACCGCGGCGCCGTCGCCGGCCTGCCCCTCCTCCAGGAGCGACCGCTGCTTCCGTTCGAGGTCGGCCCGTTCCCGTTCCGTCTCGACGAGGTCGCGGGTCGTGTCCCGCAGCGCCTGACACTCCTCGTAGCCGACGTCGATGTGACACATCGATGACTTCCCGCGGAAGACGACCGCCCGCAGTGGTTCCTGGTCGGTGATCGCGGAGGCCTCACGGCGGAACTGGCGCATCTGCTGGTGGACGTTGGTCGTGATGACGACCGTCCTGTCGGTCTCGCGGGCGTGTTCCAGTGCCGGGACGAGCGCCGCCAGCGTCTTGCCGGTGCCCGTCGCGCCCTCGAAGAGGATGTCCCGGCCCTCGCCGAGCGCGTCGTAGACGTGCCCCATCGCCTCCCGCTGGTGGTCGTACGGTTCCTCGTACGGGAAAAAGCGCAGGTACGACGCGCGGGACACGTCCGAGGGTACCGGACTCTCGTATAAAAGGGCTGGCCAGCCGCGGCGGAAGTGGACGGTTACTCGAGTGCGTAGAGGCGCCGGTCGTCATTGCCCACGTAGACCGTCCCGTCGTGGACCGCCGGCGTGGACCGGAACGCCTGGCCCGTCGACGTGGAGAAGGTGGTCTGCCGTGACCCACCCGCCGAGAAGACGGACACCACGCCGTCGAACCGCACGACGTACAGGGACCCGGCGGCGTACGTCGCCGACGCGTGTATCCGGTTGAACGTGTTGAAACTCCAGTTCTCGTTCCCGGTCGCGGCGTCGACGCTCCAGATCCGGTCGTTCGTATCGACCGCGTAGACCGTGCCGTCGACGAGCACCGGCGACTCGGCGATGTCGTTCGGTTCGTCGAAGACCCACTCCGTCTCGCCGAGGCGCGTGTCGATCGCGTACAACTTCCCGTTCGCCGAGGTCGGGTCCCCGTCCGTCGTCCCGAAGTAGACGGTCCCGTCGCCGACGACGGGCGCCGACCGGACGAACTGCTCGGTGTCGAACGTCCATATCTTCGAGCCGTCGGCGATGTCGAGCTGGTAGAGGGTGTTGTCGTCCTTGCCGACGTAGACGTGGTCGTCCGTCACGGCGGGTGAGGACCGTGCTCTCCCCCGTGACCTGTGTGCCCAGATCTCGCTCCCGTCGGCAGCGTCTACTGCGTACACGTGGCGGTCGTCGCACCCGAAGTAGACCGTCCCGTCGACGACTTTCGGCGCCGTCCGGACGGCCCCGAGCGTCTCGAACGTCCACGCTTCGCTCCCCGTCTCGGCGTCGAGTGCGTACAGTCGGTCGTCGTCCATGCCGACGTAGACGGTCCCGTCGACGACAGCCGGGGACGAGCGAGCGGTGTTCCCGGACCCGGTTCCCACGGACCAGCGTTCGCTCCCCTCGCTCGCGCCGACGGCGTAGACCGTCCCCCCGTCCGTCCCGAAGTAGACGGTGTCGCCGACGACGGCAGGCGCGGTCCTGACCTGACTGTCGGCCTCGAACTGCCACTTCGGGGAGAGTCCCTCAGACGGTGGACTCGACTGGGGCGAGCGAACGACGCCGTGGTTCCTGGGACCCTCGTGGTACATCGCATCCCGGTCCGTCTCCTGGGGGGTCGGTGTCGATTCGGGGGTCGGCGTCTCCTCCTCCTGTGGCGTCCCTGTCGGTGTCTCCTCGGCCGCCGTCGGCGTTGCGGTCGCAGTCGCGGTCGCCGTCTCCGTCGGCACGCCTGTCGGGGTCGGCGTCGGGTCCGGGGTGGCCGTCGGTGTCGACTCGTCGCCACCCAGACACCCCGCGAACCCCGCCACACCGAGCGTCGCGAGCAGTTCCCGCCGACGGTACGACTCCCCGGGCCCGGCCCCGTCTCCTCGGTCGGTCATCCGAGCACCCACGCCCGTCTCCCGCCAGCGTTCGAAACCCGGACTGGGGCCGTAACTCCAGCAAGCCGAACGTCGCCCGGTCCCATCGGTGACCTCGCCGTGTCTGTCTCTCGCATATATCTGCTACACAGTACCTATTCGCTTATTAACCTTTCAGTACATGTATGGTTTGGTATATGAACTCCGAGCGGTGATCGACCCCTCGGGGACGTGGAAGACGGTTGTGAGGCGATGGTGCCTCATCGACACACGCTTTAGACGGTCGGGGTCGAACCCCGCCCCATGAGACGACGCCGATTCCTCGGGACTGTGGGGTCCGGACTCCTCGTGGCGGGGGCCGGGTGTGTGACCGGCAACGGCAGCGACGCCGAACCGACACCCGAGCCGACGCCGACCCCCTCGAGTACCGGCACCCCCACGGCGACCGCGGCGTCGTCACGCGAGCCGGCGACGGACCCGGCACCCGACGCCGACGTCGGCGGCCAGACCGGGAACGTCGAAACGCTCGCCGACGTGGACCTGCCACTCGAACGGGGGCCGGACCTCAAGCGCGGGGCGCCCAAAGACGCCATCCCGGCCATCACCGAGCCGGTCTTCGGGGAGGACTGGTCGGACTTCGAGTCGAGCCTCGACGCCGAGGACCGGGTCGTCGGTGTCACGGTCGAGGACCACGCCCGGGCCTACCCGCTGGGCATCCTGAACTGGCACGAGGTCGTCAACGACTCCTTTGGCGGCCCGCTGCTGGTCAGCTACTGCCCGCTGTGTGGCTCGGGTGTCACCGCCGAACGCCGCGTGGACGGCGAGGAGACGACCTTCGGCGTCTCGGGGCTGCTCTGGAACAACGACCTCGTGATGTACGACGAACGCACCGAGTCGCTGTGGAGCCAGGTCTTCGCGACGGCCGTGCGGGGGCCCAAGACCGGCGAGACGATGACGCTGCGCCCCTCGACGATCACCACATGGCGGGCCTGGCGCGAGGAACACCCCGACACGGAGGTGTTGCTCCCGCCGCCGGCCTCGAGCACGGTCACCGGCGAACAGACGCGCAACTACGACGCCAACCCCTACGACGGCTACGACGAGAGCCACCGCATCGGCATCGGCGGGCAGAACCCCGACGACAGGCTCCACCCCAAGACCAGCGTCATCGGTGTGGCGACCGACGACGTCGCCAGGGCCTACCCCTTCGACAACGTCGATGCCGAGGGTGGGGTCGTCAACGACACCGTCGGCGACCTCCCCGTGGTCGTCGCGACCGCCGACGGCTCCCTGTTCGCCTACGTCCGCCGCGTCGAGGGCGAAACGCTGGAGTTCGGCCGCGACGGCGACGCACTCACCGCCGGCGGGTCGAAGTGGGGGATCGTCACCGGGGAGGCCCTGGACGGTCCCCACGAGGGGACGACTCTCGACCGTGCCAACGACCGCAGCGAGATGTTCTGGTTCGCGTGGGCCGACTTCTTCCCCGGCTCCGACATCTACGGCCACGGCGAGTGAGGGCCCGCCTGGCCCGGTTCCCGTCGGTGACACCCGACACAGAAAGATATTTAATACGTACCACTGACAGATTAAACGCCACGACGTGGCAAGGGATGGTACCGATCCCGTCATGACGCACTTTCCCCATCCACCGATGGGGGTTTTTGTGGGACACGCCGGGGAGTCACTGGTCGCTCGCGGACGGGCTTATAGCCGACAGTATCACCCGACGTTCGTCGCCCGCTCGACGACGTCCTCGCCGTACAGTTCCGCCAGGTCCCCGTGCTGGTCGGGGCGGTTCTCGTAGACGTCCTGGAACAGCGTGATGGGGGTCTGGAGGGCCTGGTAGGTGGCCTCGTCCCACATCCGGTCGCGCTCGACGTCGACCTCGATCCCGTCGATGCGGACCGTCGCCGCGCGTGTCATCGCGATGGCGCCACGGCCGGCCTCCTTTGCGGCCTCGAACTCCTCCATGGAGTCGACGATGTCGTCCATGCTCGGGACATAGGAGAGCACGTCCAGCAGTTCCTCCCGCAGTTCCTCCTCGTTGTCGAGTTCCAGCTCGTCGCCACCGACCGTCAGCACGTACCCGTCGCCGCTCTCGGCCAGCGAGACGCGGTCGCCGTCGTAGACCTCGATGCCGTCCTCGGATTCGAGTTCGACCTCGCGGCCGTCGGCCTCGAGCACCCAGTAGCCCTCGACGGGCGGCAGGGGCGACCTGTTGGCCTCGACGACCTGCCCGGGGGTCAAAGACCAGATACCCAGTTGCCCCTTGGCCTGGTTGTCGGTCATGCGCTCGCGGTAGCCCTCGACGTCGCGGATGTCGTCGTAGGGGCCGTCCACCGCGATGAGCCCCGCAGCACTCGCGGCACGGGAGGTGTTGTGGCGCAACTCGGGCCAGGGCGGCAGTTCGCCGGTGGGCGTGATGGCGCGCATGTCCTTCGTGTAGTCGACCTCGCCGTTGACCAGCATGAACAGGCGCTGGAGGTTGTTCGAGGGTTTGCCCATCTCGGTGCGGAGTTCCTCCATCGCCAGCTCGGAGGAGCCACACTCGATGATGACCGACATGGCGAGGGAGCCCTCCTCCAGGCCGTGTTCGTTCTCGACGATGGTGATGAACTCGTCGGCCTTCTTCCAGTCGTCGATGTCGCCCACCTCGGGGATGACGAAGCCGTCGATGTGCTCGATGGCGCCGTTGTCGGGGTCGGCAATCGAGCGCATGTGCTCGAAGCCCTGGTAGCGGGTCCCGGGGTCGTCGCGGTGCCAGACCACGCGGGGGTGGATTTCGCCGGGGAAGTCCGCCCCCTCGGCGGCGACCACGTCGATGATGTTCTCCGCGCCCTCGTCGCGCATGTTCGGCGCGGTGGCGTCCTCGTTGTCGGGCACCCAGACGTCGGGGGCCTGCATGCCCCGCACCCCGATGGCACTCCTGAGCATCGTCGCGGAGTCGTCCTCGCCCTCGACGGCGGTCGGCGTCGTGAAGAACGTCCGCACGAACGTCCGGTCGTGTGTGCGCTTGTCGGTCGACATCGTTAGGAATACTCACCCCGTACAGATTTAAAACGGTCGAACCCGGACCGTCAGTCGTCGCTCTCGCTGGTCATCACGGACTCGCCCTCCTCGGTGAAGCCGGCCGACTCCTCCTGGCGCCTGCGGGCCATCGGGTCGAACTCGGCCTCGATGTCCTGGAAGCGCGGGACGAAGGAGAGTTCGTGGTGGCTCTCGGTCTCGTGACCGAGGTACCGCCCTTCGAGGCCGAACTGGGCCTGCTCGTCGTTCTCGGCGAGGTTCTTGAAGTCCTCGTAGACGGCGTGGGCCCCCGAGTGCAGGCCGAAGAGGGTGATGAAGATGTACTTGTAACCCAGGTCGCCCAGTTCCTGGAAGGTCAGCGGGTCCTCCTCCTCGCTCCAGGCGAAGGAACTGGAGTAGTTGAACGCCAGATCCAGGTCGGGGTGGGTCTCGTGGATGGTCTCGGCGTACTCGACGGCGTCCTCGCGGGAGGGGTCGGGCATCTCTGGCCACACCAGGTCGACGCCGGCGTCGGCGTAGATGCGCCCCCGTTCGAGGTGTTCCTCCCAGTCGCCGTTCGCGGAGCCGTAGGCGTCCGTGCGGGCGATGATGACAGTGTCCTCCGATTGCTTGGCGTCGACGGCCGCCGAGAAGCGGGCCTCGGCCTCCTCTCGGGGGACGATCTGCTTGCCCGCGATGTGGCCACACCGCTTTGGCGAGGTCTGGTCCTCGATGTGGACCGCGGCGACGCCGGCTTTCTCGTACTCCCGGACCGCCCGGCGGACGTTGTGGACGCCGCCGTAGCCCGTGTCCGCGTCGGCGATCACCGGCAGTTCGGTCGCCTCGGCGATGCGCTTGCCGTTCTCGACCATCTCGGTCATCGTCACCATCTCCAGGTCGGGGTAGCCGAACTGCCCGAGCACCGTCGAGTACCCCGACATGTAGACCGCGTCGTGGCCCGCCATCTCGGCCAGTCTGGCGTCGAGGGCGTGGTACAGCCCCGGCGCGAACACGAAGTCCTGCTCCTCGAACTGCCGGCGCAGTTCCCGGGCCCCGGGATTGTCGATCTCCCGGATGTAGGGGCCTGTGTCTCGAACGCGACTTGCAACGTCGTCCGTGCCTGAGTCGTCTCGTGTCATGTGTTGTCCTGCGCGAACTGCCTCGCGCTGTGGCTGGCCACTCGCTGTCGGGGTACAAAAACATTATGAAAGATAATGATAATATTCTTTAATGGGTTATTACTCCTTGTGGGTTATTAGGTCCTATTATTGGGAGGGGCTGGCACGGACGTCAGCGGTCGACAGTCTCCAGGGCCGCGGCGACGGTGGCCGCGAGCAGCGAGGCGGCCTGCCTGTCGACGGGCTCGAAGGCGCCGGGATCGTCGGCATCGACCGCGAGGACGCCGTGGTCGGCCAGGGGGACGGCGAGCAGCGAGGCCGGGTCCCCCGGGCCGGGGGTCGGTTCGTCCGTGGCGTCGGCGACGACGTGGGTCTCGCCGGTCTCGAGCGCGCGGCGGTGGGGGGTTCCCTCGTCGGCCGGGCAGCCATCGGGGGTTCCGGCGGTCGTGGCCCGCAGCCGGAGGTCGCCGTTCCGGGCGAGCCAGCAACTCGCGGCCGGTGCGTCGAGGACCTCCGTCGCGGACTCGACGGCCAGGTCGGCGACGTCGTCGTCGTCGTCTGCCCGCAGCAAGTCCCGGCCCGTCTCCTGGAGCGCCTCGAAGACGCGGCGGTAGCGGGTCAGCTCGGTCACCTCGACGGAGACGCCGATGACCGACTCGACCTCGCCCGCCGCGGTCACTGGCTGGTACCAGGTGTCGAAGGTCCGGCCATCGAGTTCGACCGTCGCGTGGACCGGTTCCCCCGCGAGTGCCCGGCGAGCGGACCTGACAATCTCCGAGTGGTCCCCGTAGACGTCGAAGATGGACTCGCCGACGACCTCCCCGGGGTCCAATCCCAGCGACTCCAGGGCCTTCCCCGTCGAGAGGGTGAAGGTGCCCTCGGCGTCCAGCGCGAACAGGACCACGGGGGCGTTGTCGACGATCGACCCGAGGCGCTCCTGTCGCTTCGCGGCCCGCCGCTCCGCGCGGGTCTTCTCGACGGCGTTCTCGACGCGATTGCAGAGCAGTTCGAACTGTTCGCTCCCCGTCCGCTTGCGGAGATACTCCGTCACGCCCGCGGAGATGGCCTCGCTGGCGACCTCCTCGCTCCCTTTTCCGGTAAACAGGATGAAGGGCAACTCCGGGAACTCCGCGCGGACGGCCGCGAGAAACTCCAGTCCGTCCCGCCCGGGCATGTCGTAGTCGCTGACCACGCAGTCGACGCGGGTGTTCCCGTCGCGCAGCAGCGACAGCGCCGCCGCCGCGGAGCGGGCCGACAGGATCGTCATCGCGTCGGCCTCGTGTTCGAGATAGCAGGCCGTCAGGTCCCGGAAGTCGGGGTCGTCGTCGACGTGCAGGACCGTGATCGTCCCGCTGGCCGCCTCCGCCCCGTCTTCGCTCACCGCCGCCTCGGCAGTCGACGTCATCGTCGCCCTCGTGGACACGGGCCCGTCCACGGCGTCCCCTCTATTCGGGGGCCACCGCCGCCCGGTCGCGGTGGCCTCATTCTCCCGGACGGCCCGGCGGGCACGTCCCCGCCGTCGCTGCCGACCGGCCGACAGTCGCCTGACTGTCGGTGCGTGCGATTCTCCGCCCTCCAGGGTCGGTCTGCTGGTCGTCCCCACATTGTCTCCCCTCGCATCCGTGTGCGTTTCGGCCAGCAGATTAAAGTTAGGGGCCCCAGAATCAGAGGTGATATTTGGACGTCACATACGTGTGATAGCTTCCCGACGGGGGTGTGACAGGTTTTTTCCGAGCGGGGACGACGTGGGGGGTATGACGGAGGAGACAGACAGGCGACTCGTCGCCGGCTGGCAGGGTCGCTACTACGAGGACTTCGCGGTCGGCGATGTCTACAAACATCCCTACGGGCGCACCGTGACCGAGACGGACAACGTCTGGCTGACGAACATCACGATGAACGTCAACCCGATGCACTTCAACGAGCCCTACGCCGCGGGGACGGAGTTCGGCGAGCGGCTCGTCGACGGCCTCTTCGTCATCTCGCTGGCCGTGGGGATGAGCGTCATCGACCTGACGATGAACGCCACCGCCAACCTCGGGTACGACGACGTCCGCCACCACGCGCCGGTCTTCCACGGCGACACCATCTTCGCCGAGAGCGAGATTCTCCACACGCGCGAGAGCGAGTCCCGCGAGCACGTCGGGCTCGTCACCGCCGAGGTCCGGGCGTTCAACCAGGACGACGAGAAGGTGCTCTCACTGGAGCGGACGTTCATGGTGCTCAAACGCGACCACGCCCAGCCCTCGCCGGCAC
>CAZUWC010000052.1:0-8762 GCA_964623935.1 uncultured Halobacteriales archaeon | reverse complement strand
CGTTCATGCTCGCGCCGCGCATCCAGAACAACTAGTCTTGCGGGCGTCTGACGTACCGTTTTGTAGGTGGAGCGCCGAGAGTCGAGCATGCCGAGCCTCGACGAGGCCTACGACGGGGGCCGGAGCGGGTGGACGGAGTGGGACCCGTGGCGCGTCCGTGGCGGCCTCGCGCTCGGGCTCGCTGGTGCCGTAGCGATCGTGGCTGCCGTCGGCCAGGTTGCAGTCGCCGGCGACACGACGGCCGCCAAGACCCAGGCGGGCGTCCTGGCTGGCCTGGGCGTGCCCGCGCTGTTGCTCGCGGTGGTGTTCGTCCTGCCGGCGAGTACCCGCCAGCGATTCGGCGTCGTCCTCGGGTCTGCAGTGACGCTGGTCGGCGTCTGGCTGTTCCAGTACGCCTACCCGACGCGCTGGACACTGACGGCCGACCCCCTGGCCTTCGAGACGGCGATGGTCTACGGACTCGGGGGCGCCGTGGCGCTGTGGTACGTCTTCACCGCGCTCGCGACGGTTCGGATGCGCAACGCCCCGCAGGGAACCGTCGAAGTCGAGGTGGTCCGGGACGGTGGCACCCGCACTGTCGAGGTGAGCCGCGACCGCTACAGGGAGATGGTGGGTGACGGCGGCGACACCGAGACGCTGATCCGGGAACTCGACGGCGAGCGGTGACCGCCGGCTTTTTTGTGAGTCCCGCGGAATATGGGTGCGATGCAGCCCCTGCACGCGCGGTACCCGTTCCTCTCGGCTGCCCGCGAGGCCGTCCAGGACGCCGGCGTCGACCTCGCGGCCGTCGTGGCCGAGGAGCAGGCGGTCGTCGAGCGTGCCCTGGGTCGCGTCGAGGGGGCGCTCGGGGACGGGACCGTCGGCGACCCACACCGCCGGACGCGCGTGGAGCTACTCTCCTACCCGGTGGCGCGAGTGCTCGTCTCCGTGGTCGACGAACACGTCCTCGTCCACAAGTACGCCCGTGCCGAGGCCGCCAGCGCCCACGAGCGGTTCAGCGAGGAACTCGCCGCGGGCGACCAACTCAAGAGCACGCAGGCGAGAACGCTCCGCCTTGCCGACCTCCTCGCGGAGTTCGACCTCGCGGCGGCTGTCCGGGAGACACCCGAGGGCTACCGCGTGGACGTGGGCGCGTACCTCCAGCACGCCGCCGACCAGTGGGGCGAGGAGTGGCGCCTGGTCAACCGCGAACTCCGTGACGGCGGGGTTCCCCTGGAGGAGGAGGAACTGCTCGTCTTGCTCCGCCAGGCCGTCCGGCATCGCGTCGAGGAGGGCCTGCCACTGGAGGTGCCCGAGGCCGTCGCTGGAGAACTCGACGAGGAGGTCGCCCACGTCGAGGAGTTGCTCGCGGAACTGGAACTGACCCGCGAGATCGACACCGTGGTGCCGGACCTGTTCCCGCCCTGTATGAAACACCTGCTCGACCGCATCCAGAAGGGCGACCACCTCGAACACCACTCCCGGTTCGCGATTGCGGCGTTCCTGACGAGCATCGGGATGAGCACCGACGAGATCGTCGAGATGTTCAAGATCAATCCGGGATTCGGCGAGGAGGTGACCCGCTATCAGGTCAACCACATCCGCGGCGCCACGAGCCCGACCGAGTACTCGCCGCCCTCGTGTGCGACCATGCAGTCCTACGGGGACTGCGTGAACATGGACGACCTCTGCGAGGAGATCTCCCACCCGATGGGCTACTACGAGCGGAAACTCGACGACACCGAGGAGGAGCAACTGGAGGACTGGCGGGAGCGTCAGGAGTCGAAATCCTGACGTTCGAGCCAGATGCCGGCGAGTGTCATCAGGAGGATGAACCCCGCGAGGACACCCACCAGCGCCAGCCCCCCGGTCGGCGCCAGGTCCG
Source organism: uncultured Halobacteriales archaeon (assembly GCA_964623935.1). Taxonomy (GTDB): domain Archaea; phylum Halobacteriota; class Halobacteria; order Halobacteriales; family Haloarculaceae; genus SW-9-67-25. Next base: position 6,898 of record CAZUWC010000052.1, on the reverse strand, counting down.
TCCCGGGCGCCGACCCGGCATACGTCCGGCCGACGAAAACAGCGGCGACGACGAACAGCGCGACTGCGCCCGCCGAGAGCACGATCTGGCGGACCATCTCCGGGTCGACTTCCATGCCCGCGGCTTTCACAGGGACGGGCAAAAGCGCTTCGAAGGCCGCTTTCCCGGGGCCGTGGAGGGCTCGACGACCGAGACGGGGGCACAACGACCGACGCCCCTAAATCCGTCGAGCACCTACGTTTCGAGTGGACGCAGTCGGAGACACACCAGCGTCCGAGGACCATGACCCACCACGATCAGGAAGCCGCGTTCGACCCGAAGGAGGGGTCGGGGAGGCGCGTCGCGCTCGCGCCCGACCTGCGGTCGATGTCCGACCGTGCGGCCCGCGCCTGGGCCGAACACATGGCCGTCCGCCCGCTGGGTGACGGGGAGTACGCCGTCGACAGCGAGAGCGGCGCCACCTACATCGTCGACGCCCTGGAGGGGACCTGCACCTGTCCCGACGCCACCATCCGCGGCGAGACCTGCAAGCACCTCCGCCGTGTCGCAATCGAAATCACGACCCGCCGTGTTCCCCCACCTGGTCACCGCCGCGGGACGTGTGCGGCCTGCGGGAGCGAGGCGTTCGTCCCCGCGGACGGCGACCCGCCCGCGCTCTGTTCGGCCTGCCACGTCGAGACGGGCGAGGTGGTCCTCGACCGGGAGACGGGCGACCGACTCGTCGTCCTCTCCGTCACCGACCGCCGGGCCGACGAGGTGACGGTTCCAGAGGCGGGGACGACCGTCGCCGACTATCCCACCAACGACGGCTATCCCGACGGGGATCTCGTCGTCGAGGCGGCATACCTCACCGAGGCTGTCGCCGACGAGGACCCGCGACACTACTCGTTCCCGCGTTCGCGACTCCGGCGTGTCGACGACGCCGCGCTCGTGGCGTGACTGCGATTGTGACGGTCCGCACGATGGACGCTGTTTCTTTGGAACAGTCCGCGCCAGACCGGCCATCAAAGAGACTGTGGAAAATCGATAGTAAGACACAGATTTATTAGTAAGGAGAATGCATGACGGGTAAGGAATGGCGATTTCGGACGACGCAACGGTAACGAGCAAAGGGCAGGTAACGATCCCGAAGCGAATCCGGGACGAACTCGGACTGAGCGCGGGGACGGAAGTCGAGTTCATTCTCGAAGAGGATGGCACCATTCGCGTGCGGCCGAAGGAACCAGCGATGGACCGGCTTCGCGCCATCAAGAAACAGTTGGCCGACCACGACGTGGACATCGAGAGGATGCGGCGAGAATCGAAAGCCGAGTGGAGTTCACACCTGGACGAGACGTGATCTTCCTCGATTCGTGGGTGTGGCTGGAGTACATTTTCAGCGGTGACCAGGCCGAGGAAGCCGAGTCGCTCATCGAACGTGCGAACACGCCAGCCGAGGGGGGACTCGTTGCACCGACAGTGCTGGCGGAGGTTTCCTATCGGGTCCGCGTCGTCGAAGATGAGGCGGCTGCCGAGGAAGCGATCCGCGCAATCCGGGACTTCGAGTGCATCGAGAGTGTGCCACTCGTCGACGAGGTCGCGGCGTACGCGGCCGAACTCCGGTTCGAGTACTACGAGCGGGGCACGCGGGAGCTGTCCTACGCTGATGCGATCCATCTGGCGACCGCAATCGTTCACGACGACTGCACTACGTTCTACTCCGGTGACCCCGATTTTGTGGACATCGACGAGATAGAGACAGTCGTCCTGTGACCGGTCGCGGGCCAGTTATACCGGTCGACGTAAGCAATGATATATTCAGTCCGGGAGCAACAAGGGCTGAGAAGTATCAAACGTTACGTCGACCGGTATAGGTCAGCCCCGGAGTAGAACGGGCCATGGAACTGGAGGACTCGCCACTGTGGGACTTCGAGGACGTCATCGTCTCGCGACACTTCGCGAACCGGGTGCTGTAATCGTCGGTCGTCGTCGCTCCGCTGGCGGGACTGTTGGCACTACCTGCCGGTCCAGCGCAACAGCAGCAGCGTCCCCTCGAAGAGGAGGATCATCGTCGCGGCGACGATGAAGGGGGCCATTCCCGTGGGGTCGGGACTGAAGATGAAGGCGATGCCGGCGAAGGCCGCCCAGAAGAGCAGCCGTCGGCCCGCCAGCCAGCGCCGGGATGTGACCCCCATCATGATGGCGAGCATCATGAACAGCGGAATCTGGAAGATGACCGCGAACAGGCCGAGCATCAGCAGGATGAGGTCGAAGGTGTCCGAGAGGCTGAAGGCGATCTCGGCGACGGGCTGGGAGTACCCCAGGAAGTAGATGAAGATGATCGGCAGGATGAGGAAGTACGCGAAGGCGATGCCGACCACCGCCAGCACGAGACTCGTCGGCACCGACGCCAGGTAGTAGCGGCGCTCGTTGGGGTACAGCCCCGGGCGCATGAACAGGTACGTCTGGTAGACGAACACGGGGAGGGCGGCGACGAAGCCGACCAGCGAGGCGACCTTCAGGCGCGCGAGCACGAGCGCGAACGGGTGGTACAGTCGCGGACACGCGGCCTCTGTCGTCTCGGGGGCCGGCGTCGAACCGATGGCGGTCTGGACGCACTCGCTTGCTGGCCCCGGGAGAAACGAGTACCACAGGAAGTTGATCAGGTCGTCGGCGAGCGGGAAGGCAACCGCGCTGACCAGCGCCATCACCACGATGACGTACGCCAGCCGGCGAACCATCTCCTCGATGTGCTCGCCGAGGGGCATCTCCTCGTCGTCGGGAGCGCCCTCGTAGCCCGAGCCCACCGGTTCGGGGTCCGGCGTGGGGTTACCGGTGATGGTCGCCTCGGTCCCCTCCTCGGGGTTGCCCTCCGCCATCGGAAGTGCTTGGCTGTCACCTCTTGTAAGCCTTCCCTCTCGGGGTTGTGCGCCGCTCGCCCGCCACCCTCCCGCCCCCGGTGGCGGTCCGTGGATTGATGGTGTCGCTCCGCCTGGCTGGGGTATGGACCTCGATACGGTTCCGCTCGGACGGACGGGGCTGTCGGTCAGCGAACTCGCCTTCGGCACGTGGCGCTTCGGCCGCGAGACCGCACAGAACCGGCTCGAAACCGACCGCGAGACTGCCATGGACTTGCTCGACGCCTACGCCGACGCCGGCGGTCGCTTTCTCGACACGGCGGACGTCTACGGCGGCGGGGAGAGCGAGTCCTGGATCGGCGACTGGCTCGCCGACCGCGACCGCGGGGAGTTCGTGGTCGCCTCGAAGGTCTACTGGCCGACCGACCGCGAGGACCCCAACGCGGGCGGCCTCAACCGCAAGCACCTCCGCCGACAGATCGACCGCTCGCTGGCCCGCCTCGGGACGGACTCCCTCGACGTGCTGTACATCCACCGCTGGGACGAGGACACGCCCACACGGGAACTGATGCGGACTCTCGACGGACTCGTCGACGACGGCCGCGTTCACTACCTGGGCGCCTCGACGCTCCGTCCCAACGCCTGGCGCCTCGCAGAGGCCAACGACCTCGCCGACCGCTACGGGTGGGAGCCCTTCACCGTCACCCAGCCCCGGTACAACCTCGTCAACCGCGAGATCGAGGGCGAGTACCTCGACTTCTGCCGGGCGAACGGCCTGGCGGTCGTCCCCTGGAGTCCGCTCGCGCAGGGCTTCCTGACCGGCAAGTACGAGCGCGACGGCGGGATCCCCGGGGACTCGACCGCCTCGGACACGGAGGGGTGGGCGGACCGCTACCTGACCCCGGAGAACTTCGACGCGCTGGACGTGGTCCGTGCAGTGGCCGACGAGACGGGCGCGACACAGGCACAGGTCGCGCTGGCCTACCACACCCACCATCCCGACATCACTGCTCCCATCGTGGGCGCGCGGACCGTCGAACAACTGGAGGAGAACCTGCGGGCCGCGACGGTGGACCTCTCGGCCGACCAGTTCGAGCGGCTCGCGGCCGCCAAGGCCGGCCCATTCGAGGATCTGCTCTGATACGGGAGACAGCCGGATCGCCACCCCCAAACAACTATTGCACATCGAACACATCGGCGTGCATGGACAGACACGGCCGCAGACAGGTCGTCCGGGGTTTGGGGGCTGTCGGCGTCACGGCTCTGGCGGGCTGTCCGCTCTCCGGCGGCGAATCCACGCCGGGGGAGACATCGGCCGACGGAGGCACGACAGACACATCGGACGGCGGGCAGGATGGCGACGCGGTGACGATCGAGACGCCGACGGTGATCGAGGAGTCGGGCACCTACGAACTCGGAGCCGACCTGGCGAACGACGAGACGCCGGTCGTGATACGCGCGAGCGACGTCGTCCTGGACGGTCGCGGGCACGCCGTCGTCGGCGAGGACCCCGGACCCGGACAGAACGGGGTCCACGTCACTGGCGATGGCGTGACAGTCAGGAACCTCGCGGTCCGGGGCTGGAACGCCGACGGGGCCGGCGTCGCCGTCGAGTCCGCCGAGGGCTGCGAGATATCGGGCGTCACCGCCTCGGACAACTGGCACGGCATCCGTCTGGCAGGCGCCACCGACACCGACGTCGTCGACTGCACGGCGGCCGACAACGGCGAGTTCGGGGTAGCCCTCGACGGTGCGACGGGCAATGCGGTGCGGGACACCGCGGCGACGGGCAACGTCGAGAGCGGTATCCTCCTGTGGGAGTCGGCGGACAACGTCGTCGCCGGGAACACCCTGTCCGACAACGACCTCCGGAACAACCTCGGGGCCGTCCACCTCGACGGCGAACGCCGCGGGTCACACGGCAACGAGGTGACGGACAACGAACTGGTCGAGAACGGCGACACCGCGGTCATCCTCATCGGGTCGGACGACAACGCCGTGGCGGACAATGTCATGACCGACAACGAACGCCACGGCGTCTTCCTGGAGGGCTCGTCGAACAACACGGTCGCGCACAACACGGCCACGGGCAACGCCATCAGCGGCGTCGATCTCGCGTGGGAGTCCGACGACAACACCATCGAGGCGAACACGCTGGAGAACAACGCGGGTCACGGCGTCTGGCTGATCGACTCCCACGGCAACGCCATCGCGGACAACGGGGCGGTCGGCAACGACCAAGTCGGGATCATCCTCGCGGACGCCTCCGAGAACACGATCACCGGCAACGAGGTCGCCAAGAACACGATTGGCGGGATCGACCTCATCGGCGAGGAACAGTACACGCCGCTGGTCGGATCACACGACAACGAGGTGCGAGAAAACGATGTACGGGACAACGAGGGGACCGACGGCGCGGGGCTTCGACTGCTCCACTCGAACCGGAACACGCTGGCCGACAACACCGTCACCGGGACCGGGAGCCACGGCATCGAACTGTTCGAGGCGACCGACGTCGAGATAAGGGGGAACACCATCTCCGGCAACGACGCGGACGGCGTCCACCTGGCGGTCGACGTCACGGGACTGGTCTTCACCTCGAACCTGGTTCGGGACAACGGGACGGGCGTGACAGTCGGCCTCGAGACGACGGCCCCGGTCACCGTCGATTCGAGCGACATCGTGGACAACGGTGACTACGGCGTCGTGGTGCGGGACGTGAATACCGGGCGGACCCCGGCCGAAACCAGCGACGTCACGAACGTCGACGCAACGGACAACTGGTGGGGTGCCGCCTCCGGCCCCGACCACGCCGAGAAGAACCCCGAGGGAACGGGGGATCCGGTGAGCGACAACGTCGACTTCGACCCCTGGAGCGAGACGCGTTACCGGGAGGGCTGACTACCTGACGACCGGAGAGGCAGCGTCGAGGCCGGCCGGACGGCTGTCGGACCACTCGACCGCCGCGACGGCGTCCGGGAGGGAGGCGAGTCGTCGTTCGAGGACGTCGAGCGGATGGGAGTCGACGAATCTGGCGGGCCTGCGGTCAACGACTGTTTCCCCGGCACTGACCTGGACGTGGACCGGTCCCAGGTCCTCGTGTGTCTCGTCCTGGTGCCAGCCCACCAGCAGCTGTCGCTCCGGTTCGACCCAGTTGATCCAGTAGTACTCGTGGGGTTCGTCCGTCTGCAACTGGAAGCCACTCTCGATCCGTGCAGTGTCCGCGGGATACGTGTCGTCATCGATGAACGAACGGGGGTGGACATGGCCGACGACCCGGTACGGTCCGGGTTCTCCCGGTTCGGCAATCCGTCGTGAGACGGTGGGACACGCCGCTTCAAGCCTGTGGCCGATTCGCTCGTGGAGTCGTCTGGCCTGCAGGTTCGACCTGTTCGCGAGAAATATCACCATCAGACTGGCGAGGACGGCGGGTCCGTCCCCGGCGAGGAGAGTTCGACCACGTCGTCGTAGAGGTGGAGCGCGTGTCTCACGAGGTTGCGTTCGGTGTTGATCGCCTCCCAGGTCGCGATCACGTCCCGGCGGTCGCGCAGTTCCCCCGCGGAGAGGTCCTCGTCGGCGAACTGTTGCCGAAACTCCCGGAGCGAGGCGACGCCGTACTCCGCGGCAAGGGTCTCCCGGCGTTCGGTGAGGTCCGCGAGTCGGTCCTCCAGCTGTTCGCGGGTGTGGTCGTCGATGCAGTCCGTAATCTCGTCGAACAACAGCCGCACGGGGTTCAGGTCGTACGCCCGTTTTCCGTCGACTTTCGTCTCGGTCACCCAGTCGTCACTCGCCAGGCGCTCCAGTTCGTCGTCGGCGGTCGTCCGCGAGACGTCCGCTCTGTCTGCAATCTCCTGGACGGTCGTCGGTCCGTCGAGCAGTTCGACGACCTGCCGGACGCGCTCGCGCCCGCTCGTCGTCTCGGTCCAGGACGTGTCGGTCGGGTCCGCCATCTCTCTAAACTCTGCCCCGCTGCTACAAATAATTTATCTCGGGCCAATTATTCTAACCACTCCGCGAACGACTCCGACTCGCGGCTCCGCCGGACGTACTCGCGTTGCATC
>CAZUWC010000051.1:0-8796 GCA_964623935.1 uncultured Halobacteriales archaeon | reverse complement strand
CGCGAACCGGCGGGAGGCCGACCCCGGTGGTGAGATTCGACCGCGGGCAGACGACGACCCGGCCCTCGACGGGCTCGAAGGAGCGACCGCGGAGGACCGTTCCCTCGACGATGGTCACTCGAAGTCCTCGAGCGTCGCGTTGATGCCGGGGCGGACGTCCCGCACCAGGGCCCCCTCGAGGTCGAGTCCGAGGACGCGGATAGCGGCGTCGCCGACCCGGTCGCTCGTTGCCTCGGGCGCGTAGACGCCCATGCGCCACTGGTCGCGCTGGGCCGCCCGGAGCGCGCTCACGAGCGTCGACTGCTCGCCCAGCCGGCGGGCCTCGCCGTTGACCACCACTCGGGAGGTCGACTCGGTCATTTCGGGGGGCTCGGGCACGTCGAGGACGACCGTCTCGGGGTCGACGCCCGCCTCGCTCGCGACGTCCCGCTCCAGCTCGCGGATCTCCTCGTGGCTGGCCTCGCGCAACTCCGCGGGCACGGCGTCCATCTCTGCCCAGACCGCCCGCTTGAAGAGGTCCCGCTCGTCGAGGCGGCGGGCGTAGGGTGCCGTCCGCTCGCAGTCCCGGAGCGCGACCCGCAGTTCGTAGTCGTCCATCCGGCGGAGGTCCGCGGCGGTGGTCTCGCCGGCGTCGATGAGGCGTTCGGCGCCCCGGCGGAGCATCGCCTTGGCGATGCGGGCGACGTGGTGGCCGTAGACGGTGGGGTTCATCAGCGCCCGCGCGAGAAGCAAGCTCTCGGCGGTCTGGACGTTGCCCTCGTCGAGGACGAGGTCGCCGTCGACGAAGCGCAACTCCCGGACCAGCCGGTTGTGGTCGATGGTGCCGTAGGGGACGCCCGTGTGGTGGGCGTCGCGGACGAGGTAGTCCATGCGGTCGACGTCGAGTTCGCCCGAGACTAACTGGCCGAGTTCGCCCTCGCCGGCGACCAGGTCGGCGACGCGGTCGGGGTTGAGGCCGTGCTCGCTGAGTGTGCGGGCCACCTCGCCCGAACCGACGAGGTCGGCCACGTCGTCGTGGTACTTCCCGGTGTGGCGGTGGAGGAGTTCCTCGACGTTGTGGCTGTAGGGGGCGTGGCCGACGTCGTGGAGGAGCGCGGCGGCCCGGACGCGTTCGGCCTGCTGGCCCTCGACGCCGAGGCCGGCGAGCGCGCGGTCCGCGAGGTGGTAGACCCCGAGGCTGTGCTCGAAGCGCGTGTGGTTCGCGGAGGGATAGACCAGCACGACCGTCCCCAACTGGGTGATCCGGCGGAGCCGCTGGACCGGCGGCGTGTCCAGCAGGTCGCGTGCCACCCCCGTCACCTCGATGTAGTCGTGGACGCTGTCCTTGATGGTCGTCATCGGTCACTCACCCCGGTTTGGGTACCCCGCAGTAAAAGCCGTCCGGCGTCCCGGCGGCGAGTGGCGGTCAGCCGAACTCGCCGAGCATTTCGAGCAGTTCGAGACGGGTGGCGTCGCCGAAGTCGACCACCACGGCGGGGTCACGGCCCATCTCCATGACGGTGTCGACGGCCTCGTGGGGGCGGTACTCGTGGTAGGCGACCAGCCAGGCGGCCAGCACCTGCCCGGTGCGGCCCAGCCCCGAGAGCCCGTGGACGACGACCCGCTCGTCCGCCTCGACGGTGTCGACCAGGAAGGGGAGCACTTCCCGCTGGACGCGCCCGGGGTCGACCAGCCGGCGGTCCGCCATCGGGACGTGCCTGACGTTCTCGCTCCCGAAGGCCTCGTGGTACAGCCGGAAGCTCGAGTCCCTGACCTCCTCGGGCGGCAGCGACAGGAGACAGCACACTCTGTTCATCCCGGCCTCCTCCATGAATCGGACCCAGTCCTCGACCGACGTGCGCTGGTCGGCAGCCGAGTGCCAGCCGGGCGAACACGCGCCGAAGACGTGGTTCTCGTGCGGGGCTGCGGGGGCAAAACGGTGGGCGTCCTCTTGTACGGGTCCCATCTCTCCTCTGTCCGAACTCTCTCGGTCACCCCTCTTGAGTCTGTATGTCCAGTTTTCACTTCTGAGATTGATATTCAGAGATCGGGTCTACGTTTACCGTCTCACCTCGTATTCAAAAATGAAACTGACAGATCGGGTCGGTGCCGGGCCGGAATTCCAGGCTGCGGGAACCGACGCTTTAACACCGGCACCGCCATAGGCCGGGGCATGACGACGTTCCTCTCGGGGGGGACGGGCACGCCGAAGTTGCTCGCCGGCGCCGACGACCGCTTCCCACCCGGGGAGACGACGGTCGTCGCCAACACCGGCGACGACGTGGAACTGGGCGGCCTGCTGGTCTGTCCGGACCTCGATACGGTGCTGTACCTCGAGGGCGACGTCCTCGACACCGACACCTGGTGGGGCATCGCCGACGATACCGCCACCACCCACGAGGAACTCCACCGCCTGGCCGACGCTGCCGGACTCGAAGGGGGGCCCCGGTATCTGGACGCGGAGGCCCAGACGGCGGGCCGCCCCATCGCTCGCTGGCGGCGCTTCTCCGGGGTCGCGGAGTTCATGCACATCGGCGACCGCGACCGCGCGGTCCACGTCACGCGGACGGGCCTCATCGACGAGGGACACACCCTGACCGAGGCGACCCGGGCGCTCGCGGACGCGTTCGGCCTCGACAGACGCTTGCTCCCGATGAGCGACGACCCCGTGGCAACGCTCGTCCACACGCCCGAGGGAGCGATGCACTTCCAGGAGTTCTGGGTGGCCCGCGACGGCGAACCGGCCGTCGAGGACGTCCAGTTCCGCGGCGGCGAGGACGCCACGGCGACCGACGCCGTGCTGACGGCGCTCCGGGAACCCGTCGTTGTCGGCCCCTCGAACCCGGTGACGAGCCTCGGGCCCATGCTCGCGGTCGACGGCGTCGAGGAGGCCCTCCGGGAGACGCCGGTCGTGGCCGTCTCGCCGTTCGTCGAGGACCGCGTGTTCTCGGGGCCGGCGGCGAAGCTGATGGCGGCCGTGGGCTATGACCCCTCGACTGCGGGCGTCGCCGAGGCGTACCCCTTCGCCGACGCGTTCGTACTGGACGAGGCCGACGGGACGGAACTGGACCGGCCGGTCATCCGGACCGACACGGAGATGGCCTCACGCGAGGATTCCGCGCGGGTCGCGCGTGCAGTCGAGGAGGCGCTGGAGGTGGTAACATAATGCTTCACGGTCCCTCAATGGCGCGGTGGCGCGCGCGAGGAACGCGCGCGAGGGATGAGGAGCGCAGCGAAGCGAGCACCGCAATCGGCTGGGGAGGAGTGTGGTCGCGGTGGGTGGGACTGAAAGGGGCCGCTCGCTCGACGAGCGAGACGACGCAAGGACCGCAGCGAAGCGAGGACCGCAGCGAGTCACAGCCGTCGAGCGAGCGGGGGCTTTCTGCCCCGGAGCGTCGTCTCTCGTCACTGCTTCCGAACCCGAAACCGTCTGCCATGGAGGTCATGTAGCGATGTTCGAACCCCGAGTCGCGCTCGCGAGCCTGAGCGGCCAGTCCCACGCCTCCTGGGCACGAGCGGGTGCCGACCACGCTGGCGCTGCCTTCCTCGGGGGTATCGCCATCGACGAACCCACCCGCGAGGCAGCCCGGTCGATGGTCGAGCGCGACCGCGAGGAGTTCCTCCCGCCCGACCCCATCGCCTTCGTCGACGCACAACTCGACGCACTCGCCGACGCTCCCATCCGGCCGGGATTCAACGTCCGCACGACGTCCCTCGACACGCTCCGGGCGGCCGCGAGGGTCTGCCGGGACCACGGCGCCATCATCGAGGTGAACGCCCACTGCCGCCAGGAGGAGATGTGCGCGGTCGGGTGTGGCGAACGGCTCCTGGGCGACACCCCCAGGCTCCGGGAGTACGTCGCGACGGCCGCCGAAACCGGCGCGACGGTGAGCGTCAAGGTCCGAACCGAGGTCGCGGGCGTCGATCTGCCCGCGCTGGCGGCGACGCTGGCCGACGCGGGTGCCGACGCCATCCACGTCGACGCGATGGACTCCGAGCCGGTCGTCGCCGACGTCGTCGACGCGGCGGACGCGTTCGTCATCGCCAACAACGGCGTCCGCGACGCGGCGACGGTCCGGGAGTACCTCGAGTACGGCGCGGACGCGGTCAGCGTCGGCCGGCCGAGCGACGACCCGGCGGTGCTCGCGCGGGTCCGCGAGGCGACCGAGGGGTGGTTCGAGGCCGAACGCACCACCGGGGAAGCAGCCGACGCGGCCGAAGGAACGGGGGTCCAGCCGTGAGGGCGACCGCCGAGAACGCCCAGCTCGCGCTCCTGCTTGAGGTAGCGAGCACGCCGAAACCGGGTAACGTGGACCGCGCCCGCGAGTATCCGGACCTGCGATTCGAGCACTTCCTGGCCGGCGCGGTCGGCGCTCGTGAGGGACTCGCGCGAGCGGCCGGGGGCGCACCCGTCGGCGAGTCCTTCCGGGCGGCCATCGCGGGGATGAGCGGCCAGTCCGGCGGGAACACGCAGTTCGGCGCCATCCTGCTGGTGACACCGCTCGTTCGCGCGGCCGCGGCGGCGGACCTCTCGCCGTCGGGTGTCGAGCGCGTGCTCGCCGGGACCACCGTCGCCGACGCCGCGGCGTTCTACCGGGCTTTCGAGCACGTCGACGTCGCCGTCGACGACCCACCCGAGGGAATGGCGGACCTGGACGTCCGGCGGGGCGCCGACGCCGTCCCGGCGGTCCGCGAGCGCGGGCTGACGTTCGCGGAGTTGATGGACCGCTCGGCGCCGACCGACGGCGTCGCGGCCGAACTGACCGAGGGGTGTCCGCGGACCTTCGCGATCGCCGACCGCATCAGTGAGGGATCGGGGCCGGTCACCGACCGCGCGGCCGCGGCGTACCTCGAGGCACTGGCCACCGAGGTGGACACGTTCGTCGTCACCCAGCACGACCGCGAAACGGCCGAGGAGGTGCGCCAGCGAGCAGCCGGGGCCCTGGCGGGCGAGGAGGACCCCGACGCCCTGGCCGCGGAGTTCGTCGAGCGCGGCATCAACCCGGGGACGACCGCGGACATCGTCGCCGGCGGGCTGTTCGTCGCCCTCGAACGCGGGCTGGAGGTGTGACCGTGACCGACTGGCCCGTCGAACTGCGCGGGGTCACCGAATCGGTCGTCACCACCGAGGGTCCCAACGGCCGCTGGAACGTCGCCGCACTCGGCCTGCACCTGCCCGAGGCGGACGAGGGGCGCGAGTCCTCGGCGTCGTCCGTCCGGGCCCGCACCTGGGGGCGGACCCGCACCTGGCGGAACTTCCGGGAACGCCCCGTGGGCTACGTCCAGTTCACCCGCGACCCCGTCGACTTCGTCGAGGCTGCCCTCGCAGTCCGCGAGGAGGACGACCCCATCCTGGCGGGCGTGGACGCCTGGGTCCGCGTCGACGTGACGCGGGTCGACGACGGCGAATCCGGGGGTACCCAGTGGGTCGACTGGCGGCTGGACCCACAGGAATCGGCCGTCGAGTGGCGGGTCGTCCCCACGACGAACCGCGGGCACGCTGCAGTCGTGGAGGCGACTGTCGCGGCCTCGCGGCTGGACGTCGAGAGCTACGACACGGACCGCCTTCGGGAGCGACTGGACTACTTCGAGGATGTCGCCCGCCGGTGTGGCGGTCCCCGCGAACGGGCGGCCATCGAGCGCCTGAACGAACTCGTCGGCCGCTGATACGGATTGCTGTCGCCGTTTTCCAGGTCGACCGCACGCTGTCCCCCGGTCGATCCGGCAAAGAACGACAGCAATCCGTATGAGACGGGCGCCAGCTTGAAGTCCCTCGTATCTGTATCTCGATCATCATGTGTGGAGAGCGTAATCCGGCTGCACGGGGTCGGTGAGGATGGACCTCCGTCGATGGACGCCGCTGACGTTCCTGTTCCCGGCCCGGTACGTCGAGTGGGACGAGCGCTGGACGGCGTTCGACCTCGGGGAGTGGTCCGACAGCACCTACGAGTGGACGCAGGACCCCTGGAACGGTGTCAGTGACTTCGCACAGCGCCCCGCCGAGACCGTCGAAACGGGGCGTGGCGACTGCGAGGACTATGCGCTCGTGGCGGCCTCGTGGGCGCTCGTCAACGGCCACGAGGGGGTCGGCCTCGCCTTCTGCTGGGAGCCACCCTACCCGTGGCCGAGACACGTCATCGCCTTCGACGACGAGCGGGTGTACTCGTCGGGACACATCTCCGAGGAAAGCGTCGACGAGTGGCTCGCAGACTCGAAGTACGTCTACGCGGTCCGACGACGGATTACGTGACGGCCGCCAGCCGGCGGTCGAGCAGGTCGAGCGCCTCCGCGAGGACGAACTCCGCCTGTTCGACCCGTTCGAGTTCCCGCAGGAGGCCGGGCGCCAGCGCCGGCGAGAGGACGAACGCCGCGCCGCCGACGGCAGTCGTCCGGAGCACCCAGCGGGCGTAGGACTCGACCGGCCGCCAGCCGAACTCCGAGAGGACCACGCCGACCCGCCAGGCCTGTGCGCGCCCCTCGGTCAGCGCGACCAGCGAGAGCGCCTCGTCGAACCGCCCGAGGGCCGCGTCCACGTTCTCGATGCCCGGCGCGTACAGCTCCGCGAGCGCCCGCTGCTGGGCGTCGACGAGTCGTGCCAGGATGTCGTCGACCGCCCGGTGGTCGGCCCGCTTTTCGGCCCTGTTCGGATCCACGCCGACGTCGCGAATCGTGAGCGCGAGGTCGTAGTTGATGTGGGCGTTGATGCCGAGAAAGGCGTCCTGGGCGACCAGCGCGTCCCCCGCGACGGCGGTCCCGAAGGCAATCTGCCAGGGGTCTGGTACCGCTGTCTCCCGCCCCCGCTCGAAGGCCAGGAACGCCTCCCTGTAGTAGTTCGCGAACGTCCGGGTGTACTCGCGCATCCACGCCGCGTTCGCAAAGTCCCCCTGCTCGACGCCCTGCTGGACTGCCCGGGTCATGTTCGTGTATATCGACAGGAAGATCGCCCGGCGGTCGTCCCGGCGGCGCAACCCAGTTTCGAGCCGTTCGAGACGGTCGCGGGCGTCCGCGATGGACCTGTAGGGCTCCTCCACGAGGGCGACGAGGTCCGGGTCGGCCTCGGCCGGAAGACCGGCGGGGTAGTCGGCACGGGCTGCGAGCCTTATTGCGCGGAGTCGCTGGCGATCCACCAGCCCGAGGAGTGTCCCGAGCGAGGCCATGGGCTCACGCTGTACGTCCCTGCAAATAAGTGTCCGGACAGTCAGCGTGGGGGTATGGACAGCAGCCCTGTCGACAGTGTCTGGCCGTCCTCGGTTCCGGGGTTCTCCTTCGACCGCGGGATGGCGAACCTCCGGTCGGCGCTGGAGGCGGCAGGCATCGAGTACGAGACGACCACCGTCGAATCCGGGGGCGAGGAGGGATGACGGGGCCGGCGCGCCACGTTTCGAATCCTTTTAGAGTGGTAGCCGGCAAGGTTGAGGTACATGGCAATCAAACCCGCCTACGTCAAGAAGACAGCCACGATGCTGCTGGAGCGGTACCCGGACGCGTTCTCGACTGACTTCGAGCACAACAAGGAACTGGTCGACGAACTCACGAACATCGAGTCAAAGACCGTCCGGAACCGTATCGCCGGCTACGTCACCCGCAAGCAGGCCGGGCCCGCCGAGGCCTAGCACTCTTCTCGCGAGCAGGTGTCGATTCCCAGGAGCGCGTTCATCACACAGAAGCCCGTGACGGCGTTGAACAGCAATCCAACACCCGTCAGCGCCGCGACTGCGCCCACGGTTCCCAGCCCCGAGACGAACGCCCCGAGGCCGGCGACGAGCAAGAGCGTCCCCGCGAGGCCGCGGAGTTTCCTGTCGAGGCCGCCGACGTTCCGCGCCTCGGCCACGAAGTCGGTTGCCGCCATACTCCCACATTGGGTCTGTAGGGTTACGTAACTGTCGCCCGACTGTTTTCGAGGGGGCTCGCTTTCGCTGCGTACCGCGACGGGTGCGCGTTTGCGTGGATTTATTCCCGTCCGGGGCGTGGCTCCGGGTATGGCAGTCTCGTTCGACTTCGGCGGCGACGTCGCGCTCGTGACGGGCGTCGGCGGCGCGCTCGGTAGTTCGGTGGCAGAGGCGTTCCTCGAGGCGGGCGCGACGGTGTGTGGCGTCGACCTGGTCGCGCCGGACAGCGAGGACTTCCTGCTGGCCGATTCCGACCGCATCGACTTCTACCAGGCCGACTTCACCGACGAGAAGCGAGTCAGTGAAGTCGTCGAGTCGGTCGTCGACACCCACGGGGGTCTCGATTACCTCGCGAACATCGCCGGGACGTGGCGCGGCGGCGACCCACTCGACGAGACCGACGCCGACACCTTCGAGTTCCTGATGGCGGTCAACCTGAAGACGATGTTCCTCGCAACCAAGCACGCCCTCCCCCATCTCCAGGACAGCGAGGGCGCTGTCGTCAGCGTCTCCTCGCGGTCGTCGCTGGAAGGGGGCTCGGGCGACGCCATCTACCGTGCGACCAAGGCCGGCGTGCGCATCCTCACCGAATCGGTCGCCGAGGAGAACCTCGGGACGGTCCGGGCCAACGCCATCATGCCCAGCGTCATCGACACGCCGATGAACCGCGAGATGATGCCCGATTCCGACCACGAGAAGTGGGTCGACCCCGCCGACATCGCCGACGTCGTCGCCGTCCTCTGTAGCGACGCCACCTCGCCCACCAGCGGTGCGGCGGTCCCCGTCTACGGCGAAGCCTGACGGGCGAGAATTATCTGTTCCGGTCGATCCAGGCTTTGAACTCCTGGTACTCCTTCGCGCCGGCCTGGTCGGCGATCTCGCGCAGCGTTCCCTCGTCGAGTTCGTCGTGAAGCGGCACCGGGACAGT
>CAZUWC010000050.1:0-8832 GCA_964623935.1 uncultured Halobacteriales archaeon | reverse complement strand
CGATGTCCATCTCGCGGGTGACGACCTGGAGGATGTCCGCGCGCATCCCCCGGTCGGGCTTGGGGAAGTTGACGATCTCGTCGAAGCGCCGCCACGCGGCCGCGTCGAGCTGGTCGGGGTGGTTCGTCGCGCCGATCAACAGCACCTCGTCGTTGATGAGGCTCACCTCGTCGATGTTCTTCAGGAGGGTGTTGACGGCGCGCTTGATCGCGGCGTGCTCGTCGCTGTCCCGTGTCTTGGCGACGAAGTCGAACTCGTCGATGAAGAGGATACAAGGGGCGAGGCGCTTTGCGACCTCGAAGGTTTTCTCGACGTTTTTTGCTGTTTCGCCGAGGTACTGGGAGGTAATCATCGACAGCTTCACTTCGACGACCGGGAGATCCAGTTTGCGAGCGAGCGCCCGCGCGACGCTGGTCTTGCCGGTGCCCGGCGGGCCGACGAACAGGAGCTTGCCGATCTCGCGGAGGCCGATGTCTGCCAGGTAGCCGCGGTGCTCGATGGCCTTGACGATCTTGTGGATCTCGCCTTCCTGGGCTGCCGTAAGGACGAGGTCGTCGAGCGTGAGTTCGACCTCCTCGGGGGTGCGCACGTCCACGAGGTCGAGCATCTCCTCTTCCTCGTCCTCGTCGAAGTACTCCTCGAGCAGGTCGTCGATGACCGCGCGGTCGGCCCGCGCCGGGCGGTTGCGCTCGCGGGCGCGCTCGTAGTCGAGGTCGGTGAACTCGTCCTCGAAGTGGGCCGCGAGGACCGGATTCTTCGCCAATCGGTCGGCGTCGACGCGGTCGCGGAGCCACTCAGCTGCCATCTCGCGGTCGGTGAAGGTGATATCGCCCGAGAAGTTGTCGTGGTCGGTGAACATCAGTCCCGAGACAGTCTCCCAGGGGTCCTCGACACCCGTCGCCTCGCGTGCAGTCTCCTCGGTCGCCGAGATCGGTCGCTCGATACCCCCGTCCCAGAAGACCGACCGGTAGGCCGGCGGCAGGTCGTCGGCGTCGAACTCCCTGTTTTCCGTGTAGACGGCCGCCGTGAGGACGAACTCCACGACGGCGCGCTGCGAGTCCGTCTCCAGGTCCGCGTTGCTCATTCCCAGTAGGGTTGACCCGCGACGGGGATAAGTCACTCGAATGGCGACCGGCGCACCGTCCGTCACCGCTCCAGTCCGTTGGGAGCAGGCGACGACTCGTCGGAGCCGTTTTGTTCCCAGCGGGTGAAGACGATGCATGCCCACTGTCACACAACGGCGGGGCCGAGACGGTCAACTGCCGCGGGAACGGCACGTGTGGCACCTGCGCGGTCGAGATCGACGGCGACGTGAGTGCCCCGACCCGACGCGAGCGCCTCCGTCTGTCCGTCCCGCCACACGACGCCGATGCCGGCCTGCGACTCGCCTGTCAGACCCGCATCCAGGGTGATCTGACCGTCCGGAAGTACCCGGGGTTCTGGGGACAACACACCGACCGCGACCCCCAGCGGTGACTGCCCGTTCGCTCCAGTTCCGAGCGCGCGGGACAGACGGTCCCCGTAGCTACAGCGCCTGATTACGCAGTCCCTCGTAGGCGCCGGTCTCGTCGACGCGCCGGAGATTCTCGGCGAGGATGTCCGCGACGCGCTCGTAGTAGTGGGGCGTGTCGCCTGCGTTGTGCGGTGTCAGGAGGACGTTCGAGAACGTCCAGAGGTCGTGGTCCGAGGGCAGCGGTTCGGGGTCGGTCACGTCCAGGACTGCCCCGCGGATGCGGTTGCGCTGGATGGCCGCCACGAGCGCGTCGGTGTCGACGACCTTCCCGCGGGCGACGTTGACCAGCACGGCATCGGAGGGCAGCGTGTAGAAGGCCTCCTCGTCGAGTAACCCCTCGGTGACGTCGGTCAGCGGACAGGCAAGCACCAGGTAGTCCGAGCGAGCGAAGGCCGCCTCCGCTGCATCGAAGCCGACCACCTCGTCTGCCGGGCCGCCCTTCTCGGGCGAGTAGCGGACGCCGACCGTCTCGACGTCGAAGGCGTCCAGGCGGTCCAGAACCGTCCGCCCGATGGCGCCGAGGCCGACGACGGTGACCGTCGCGCCGGTCAGCTCGCGGGTCTGGAAGGAGCGGTATTCCCGGCGCTGCTGGCGCTGGAAGGCGCGGTGAAAGCCCCGTGTGAACGTCAGCAGCGCGCCGAGGACGTACTCCGCGATGTTGGGGCCGTGGACGCCCGAGCCGTTGGTGACCGCGACCCCTCGGTCTGCCAGGGCGTCCATCGGCAGGTGACCCACGCCGGCGTAGATGCACGCGAACAGTTCGAGGTTCTCGGCGCGGTCGAGTTCAGCCTCCGAGAGGTATGCCCCGGTGACGACCGGTGCGGTCTCCACCAGGTCGAGCGCCTGCTCGCGGGTCCGTGCGAGTGCGACCTCGCGGTCGGGGAGACGCTCGCGCAGGGTCTCGACGTACGCGTCGGGACTGCGGCCGTGGACGCTGTGGCGAAAGACGACGACGTCGGGGTCGCTCATGGCTCGGCGGTGGCGGGCCGCGACCTTAACCGTCGCGGGTGGGCGCTGCCATCGCGACCGGCGGGGCACCGGCCCGCGTGGATTGGCACCTTTTTGACGCCCCGGCCCGACGCTTCAGTATGGCGACACCAGTCATCGCCGAAGCGGTCAGGACCCCGTTTGGCAAGGAAGACGGCGTCTTCGCGGACGTGCGCAGCGAGGACCTCTCGATCCCGCTGGTCGACGAAATTCTGACGCGAACAGGTCTCGCGGGCGCGGACGTCGACGACCTCCTGTGGGGGTGTGCCCAGCAGCGCGGTGAGCAGGGCAACAACGTGGCGCGGGTGATCGCGCTCCTCTCGGAACTGGGCGAGTCGGTCCCCGCGAGCACCATCAACCGGTGGTGTGCCTCCTCGGCCGAGGCCATCATGCGCGGGGCCGACGCAATCGCGGCCGGCCAGCGCGAGTGTGTGATCGCCGGCGGCGTCGAGTCGATGACCCGCGTCCCGATGGGTGAGAACACCCACAACGTCCACCCCCGGATGGCCGAGGTCTACAACATCGGCGAACTCCAGATGGGGATGACCGCGGAGAAGGTCGCCGAGAAGCACGACATCTCCCGCGAGCAACAGGACGAGTACGCCCTCCGGAGCCACCGCCGGGCCGCCGATGCGACGGATGCGGGCCGCTTCGCCGAGGAGATCGTCCCCGTCGAGACCGACGAGGGGACCGTCGAACGCGACGAGGGCATCCGCTTCGACACCAGCATGGAGAAACTCGCAGGCCTCCCGGCCGTCTTCAAATCGGACGGGACGGTCACGCCGGGCAACGCCTCCCAGATCACGGACGGTGCGGCCGCGACGCTGGTGACGAGTCGCGCGTTCGCGGACGAGCACGGCCTGGACGTCCTCGCGGAAGTCGGCGACCACAACGTCGCGGGCGTCGACCCGACGGTGATGGGCGTCGGTCCTGTCCCTGCCGTCCGCGGCCTCTGTGAGCGCACCGGCCGCGACCCGGAGGAGTACGACCTCGTGGAACTGAACGAGGCCTTCGCCAGCCAGTGTCTGTACTGCCAGCGGGAACTGGGATTCGACGACGACAGCTACAACGTCAACGGCGGGGCCATCGCCATCGGCCACCCGCTGGGCGCCTCTGGTGCGCGCCTGCCGGTGACGCTCGTCCACGAGATGAACCGCCGGGGCGCCGGACTGGGGTTGGCGACCGAGTGTGTCGGGTTCGGGCAGGGTGCTGCCATCGAGTTCCACCTGGCCTGAATCTCACAGGACCGGCGGGCAGGGCGCGGAGACGCAGTGGGTCGATCAGTCGGCCATCCCGGGGGACGGTTAGCGGCCCCGGCAGAGCGCCATCCCCTCCCGGACGGCGTCGTGTTCGCCCAGCAGGGTGAGACGGTCGCCCCGTTCGACGACGAATTCCGCCCTGGGGACGATGGTCTCGCCGTCGCGGCTCACCAGCGCGAGCAGACAGGCGTCGGGCAGTCGTTCCCGGATTTCCTGGATGGACTTCTCGGCGAGGTCGCCGTCCCTGACCTCGACCTCCTGGACGTCGCCGTCGCGGTCGAGGTCGGTCATCCAGTGGGCCAGGGCGGGCCGCTCGATCTGGTTGTCCATGGCCCACGCCGTCGCCATCGGGGAGTCGATGGCGCGCACGCCCAGTTCCTCGAAGGCGTCGACGTTGTCCGGGTTGTTGACCCGCGTGATGACGTCCTCGGTTCCGAACGTGGCGTTGGCCAGTTGGGCGACCAGCAGGTTCACGTCGTCGTCGCCGGTCGCGGCCACGACCGTCTTGGCGTTCTCCGCACCGGCCGACCGCAGGACGTCGGTGTCCGTTCCGTCGCCCGCCTCGACGGCGAAGCCTTCGTTGCGGGCGCGCTCGACAGCCTCGAGGTTCTCTTCGATCAGCACGACGTTCTCTCCGCGGTCTTCGAGACGGGTGGCGAGGGCACGCCCCACCGTCCCGCCTCCGACGATGATGACTCGCATGGGTATCACGTCAAGGCGTTCGGCGATGAATCGGGCGAGACCGCCCTGGACGGCGACCGTCACCAGGATGACGAGGAAGACGGTCCCGACGAGGATGTCGGCCTGTTCGGCCAGCAGTGTCGCCTGGGCCGCGAGTTCGGTTGCCTCGGTGCCGGTCGCCGCGGCGGCCTCGGCGTCCAGCTCGGCCGCCTGCGTCCGCAGTTCCACCGCGAACAGCGTCGCCACCGACGCAGGGATGATCCCCCGCGGGCCGATGACACTCATGAACAGGCGCTCCTCGAAGGTGAACCGGCCGCCGACCGTCGAGACGAACACGAGCAGCGGCCGGATGAGGAGGGCGACGGCCCCGACCACGACGAGTTTGGGTACGATGAGGGCGAGCAACACGTCGGCCCGGAGCAGGGCGGCGAGGGCGATGAACACGAACGAGAGCACCAACAGCGTGATGTCGCCCTTGAAATTGGTGATCTCCTCCTCGTAGGGGACGTCGGCGTTGCCAAGCAGGACGCCCGCAGTCGCCGCCGCGGCGACGCCGGACTCGGCCAACTGGGCGTCGGCCGCGGCGAAGGCCACCAGCGCCCCGGCAAGGACGAGCAGCCTGGCGTTCTGTGGCGCGTTGCCTGGCGAGAGGTCGACGTACTGCAGGAGGTAGTAGATGACGGCGGCGACGACGATGCCGACCAGCACGCCCGTCCCGAGGCGCGCGGTGAAGTCGGCGAGGAGACCCGTCTCCGCCGCTCCCGGGGCGACGATCTCGAAGAAGACGACGGCGAGGATCGCCGCCGACACGTCGTTGACGATTCCTTCGGTCTCCAGGGCTGCTGCCACCCGGTCCCTGACGGGGACGACCCGAAGGACCGGCGTGATGACCGTCGGCCCGGTCGCGACCAGGAGCGCGCCGATCGTGAAGGAGAGTGCCCAGGTCGTGTCGAACGCGTATCGGGTGACCACGGCCGTCCCGAGGAGTGCGATCGCCGCCCCGAGGGTGACCAGGCGCAGCGTCGCTGCCGGGGCCTCCCGGATCCGGTCGATCTTCAGGTGGAAGGCTCCCTCGAAGACGATGATCGCGACGGCCAGGCCGACGATTGCGGGCAGCGCGTCGCCGAAGGATTCCGGGGTCACCAGGCCGGCCCCCTCGGGCCCGAGTGCAATCCCGGCAGCGAGATAGAAGATGATACTGGGGACCTCGAACCGACTGGCCAGCACCTGCGCGATGACGCCCAGCGCGATGATGCCGGCCACGAGCAGTATCAGTTCGGTTCCTGCCACGCCGGTCCCTCCATCGGTTCGCGGGTTCGCGTGCCCGGTGTATAAACGCAAGGACTCGGTTTCCGAGCCTTCGCCCGAGGGCGAGTCCCCGAATTATAACCCGCCCCGCGACGAGGAGCAGGTATGCAACACACCGTCTCCATCGGGACGATGCTCGTCGCCGCCGTCGGGCTGGTGGTCCTGCTGGTGGTCGTGGGCCTCGTCGTACTGCTCCTCTAGATTGGCTGCTGTCGGCCGGTCCCGCACCGAAAGCGTTTGGCCGGCGGGACGCGAATCCGGGGTATGTTCACGGGCATCGTCGAGGAGACGGCCGAGGTGCTGGCAGTCGAGGAGGACGACGACGGGCGGCGGTTGCGGATCGGCACCACCTTCGACGGCCTCGCCGAGGGCCAGAGCATCAGCGTCAGCGGCGCCTGCCTGACCGTCGAAGCGCACGGCGATGGGTGGTTCTCGCTGTTTCTCGCGGCCGAGACAATCGACCGGACCTACCTCGGCGAACTGGCGGTCGGCGACGGGGTCAACCTCGAACGCGCGCTGCCCGCGGACGCACGCCTCGATGGCCACTTCGTGCAGGGCCACGTCGACGCCACCAGCGAGGTCCGCGACGTCGAGCGTGTCGGCGAGGACTGGCGGTACACCTTCTCCATTCCCGATGGCCAGGCCGGCTACGTCGTCGAGAAGGGTTCGATCGCCGTCGACGGGATCAGCCTCACCGTCGCCGACCGCGACGAAGAGACGTTCAGCGTCGCAATCATCCCCGAGACCTACGACCTGACGACACTCTCGGGCAAGCGGGTCGGCGACCCCGTCCACATCGAGGTCGACGTCGTCGCGAAGTACGTCGAGAGCCTCCTCGACGCGGAGGCAGTCGGGCGTCTCGTGGGCGAGTGACGGCGCTCGCCCGACACGGTGGCCTCCGCGCCGGCGAGTGAAAACGGATAAACCGAACACGGCCGAACCGCGGGTGTGCGAGTCACGATCATCGACTACGGCGTGGGGAACCTCCGGAGCCTCCGGCGCGGCCTGGAGCGTGCCGACGCGACGGTCCGTCTCTCGGAGGACCCGGACGAGATAGCCGCGGCGGAAGCGCTCGTCCTCCCCGGCGTGGGCGCGTTCGGCGAGTGTGTCCGCAACTCGGCCCCGTTCCACGACGTCCTGATCGAGGCCGCAGAGGACACACCGATTCTCGGCATCTGTGTGGGCTTTCAGCTCATGTTCACCGAGAGCACCGAGGGCGCACCCGAGGACGAGACCATCGACGGCCTCGACCTGCTGCCGGGACGCGTCGAACGCCTCCCGAGCGACGACGTGAAGGTGCCCCACATGGGCTGGAACGAACTCACAGTCGAGCGCAACCACCCGCTCGTCGCGGGCATCGAGGACGGCGCCTACGCGTACTTCGTCCACTCCTACGGGTCGACCGTCGACGCCAACACGGTCGCCTCGTGTGACTACGGGTTCGACTTCGCGGCCGTCGCCGCCGACGGGAACGTGATGGGGACGCAGTTCCACCCCGAGAAGAGCGGCGAGACTGGACTGCAGATACTGGAGAACTTCGTAGCGTACGCACGCCAGCACCGGGACGACCGCGTCCGGGTCAGGTGACGCCGCCCCGAATGAGATTCAGAAACGCGATACTGTTCGTCGCGCTGGCCCTCGCGTGGGGCAGTGCCTTCACGGCGATCAAGGCGGGGCTGGCGTACTTCCCGCCGGTCCTCTTTGCCGCGTTCAGGTACGACCTCGCGGGCGTGCTGATGTTGGGGTACGCGGTGTACGCGACCGACCGGTGGCGCCCCCGGAGCCGAAGCGAGTGGGTGCTCGCCGGCATCGGCGGGACGTTCATGATCGCTGCCTACCACGCGTTCCTCTTTGTCGGGGAACAGGGGACGACGAGTGCCGCCGCCGCAATCGTGGTGAGTCTCTCACCGATTCTCACCACGGGCTTCGCGCGGGCCTTCCTGCCGGCGGAACGCCTCACCGCGGTCGGCATCGTCGGGCTGCTCGTCGGGTTCTGTGGGGTGGTCATCCTGACGAATCCGGACCCGAACAACCTCCTGAACGCCCGGACGGTCTCGCTGTTTCTCGTGTTCCTGGCCGCCGCGTCGTTCGCGCTCGGGAGCGTCCTCACACGGCGTGTCGACGGCGAACTCCCCATCGAGACGATGGAAGCGTGGTCGATGCTCGTCGGTGCGGCGGTGATGCACGGCGTGAGCCTCGGCCTGGCCGAGTCCGCGGGCGACGTGCAGTGGACCGGCGAAGCGATTCTCGCGCTGGGCTACCTCGTCGTCGTTGCGAGTGCGCTTGGCTTTCTGATCTACTTCGACCTGCTCGACCGCCTCGGTCCCATCGAGATCAACCTCGTCTCGTACGCGGCGCCAGTCGTGGCGGCGGTTACGGGACTGGTCTTGCTCGGCGAGAGGCCGACCGTCTACACCGTCGCCGGCTTCGCGCTCATCCTCGTCGGGTTCGTCCTCCTCAAGCGGGAGGCGATCCAAGAGGAAGTCCTCCGGTACCAGCTGGGCCGACGGACCAGCGAGTAGCGCGAGGCTTACTGGAACCCGATCCGGCCACCGCTGCGCCCGCGCTGGGGTTCGGGACCGCCGCCCTTGAAGTCCTCCTCCATGCGCTCGAAGTAGTCGCGGATGTCGTCGGTCACGGTCGGGCGGACGTTCTCCATGGCCTGCCGGAAGTGGCGCATCTCGACGGTGTCGGCGTCCTCGTCCTCGCGGAGCGCCTCGATTGCCGCCTCGCGGGCGATCGATTCGAGGTCCGAACCGACGAAGCCCTCGGTGATCTCGGCGAGTTCGCGAAGGCTCACGTCCGGGGCCAGCGGCACGTCCTCGGTGTGGATCTTGAGGATCTGCTCGCGACCCTCGGTATCGGGCTCGCCGATCATCACCAGCCGGTCGAACCGCCCCGAGCGGATCAGCGCCGGGTCGATCATGTCCGGCCGGTTGGTCGCGCCGATCACCATCACGTCCTCCATCTCTTCGAGGCCGTCCATCTCGGTCAGCAACTGGTTGACGACCCGCTCGGAGACGTTCGAACCGACCTCGCCGCCCCGGCCCGGCGCCAGCGAGTCGAGTTCGTCGAAGAAGATGA
>CAZUWC010000049.1:0-8960 GCA_964623935.1 uncultured Halobacteriales archaeon | reverse complement strand
GATCATCCGCGAGAGGGACTGGCGGGCCTGGTCCGGGTCCGTCGCCGTGTCACCCTCGACAGAGGTCACCTCCCTGCCGAGCACGCCGTCGCCCGAGAGGTCGTCCCACTGGTCGACCCAGCCGCCGCCGTTGTTGAGGTGTTGCTGGGCGAGCCGGTAGGCCCGGAGTTCGTCGTCGCCCTCCTGGGAGTACGGACCGGACTGGGGCACGTTGAACCCGTAGACGACCTCGTCCTCACCGACGGGATAGTTACCGAGCGCTGGGAAGTCGTCACCGCCGCTGCCACCGCCGTCGCCGCCGTCGCCGCCGTCGCCGCCATCGCCGCCATCGCCGCCGTCGCCACCATCGCCGCCATCGCCGCCACACCCGGCGAGGCCGATCATGCCGGCCGCGCCGAGTCCTTGCAAAACGTTACGTCGGTCGATCCTCGAGTCACGTCGCGTCATAGTTTGTTCTGAGTGGTCACTGGTCGTCGGAAGACTGGCCGGGTGTGCCCGTCCACACCGTCGGTCGGTCGGGACCGGGCCGCTGCTCCCGTGGCGCTGGTCGGACCTCTGGGAGGCTGGTCGCCCCGGGAGCACCCGAACCTACGCCCGTTCTGGCGTGACGCTGGGCTGATCGCTCGATGTCCTACTGGCCCGTGCCGACGAACGGCCATCCGGCAGTCCGTGCCAGGACCGCTATCCGTCGGTAAAACGTTCCGCCCAGTCTCCTCGTGGTCCATACAGCAGGCAAGAACTGTGATGTCTGCCTAATAAGGATACCCCCTAACTATCATAATAAATCGTAGGAGGCGGTCTCAATGAAACGAACTCCACCTCGGTGAAGTTGTCGGGACTGCAGGGTCGAACGGTAGTTATTAGTGCCGAGTCGGCGAAAATCCGGTCATGAAAGAGGTACTCCTGGGCATCGACGAGAGCGAGGACCGGGCGACCGCGCTGGCCGAGGCAGTCGTGGACCTGTTCGAGACGGGCGACATCCGCGCCCACCTCCTGCACGACTTCGTCGAGAACCCCGAGGGGGCGTCCGTGACGCAGATCGCTGCCGTCCGGCGGGCAGAGGAGATACTCGAGGACCACGACATCGAGGTCGAGCTGCACGAGGGGTCCGGCCACCCGGCGGACTCGATCATCGACACGGCCGAGGAACTCGACGTCGACGCCATCTGTGTCGCCGGGCGCAAGCGCTCCCCGACCGGCAAACTGCTCTTTGGCAGTGTCTCCCAGGAGGTCATCCTCGGGACCGAACGCGCAGTACTCGTCTGTAGCACCCACGACGACTGATCCTGATACTGCCGGCTATAAGCCCGTGAGCAGTTTCGCCCCACCCGGGGAGCGAAATCGCTCACGAAGTTATACCGGTGGACGTAACGTCTGATACTTCTCAGCCCTTCACCGTCCCGGGCTGAATGTATCATTGCTTACGTCCACCGGTATATACGGACGATTGTAAGTCATTACAGGATCGACCGCCCGAAAGCGAGTGGTCGACCTGGAAAACGATTACAATCGTCCGTATATAGCCGACAGTATGACCCTTCGGGCCGGACAGCCGCCACCGACCCGGCACCCAGCCGACGTTTCTTTCTCGATCACAGAAACGAAACCGATTTTCCCGTACATCCCGGACCCAATCGAATTTGAGCAGGAATCACTCACTGTTCGCTCGCAGATTGCCGATTATCGTTTCGGGAATACAGACAGAGAAGAAACGGTCGACCGCGACCCCGAACGCGCGGGACAGCGACCGGCTGGGACGGACGGTTGGAGTCCTCTGCAGTCTCGACCGCAAAACAGCGTGCGCCCGGAGTAACAAACGGTCGGCTCACGTGCTTACAGCCGGCAGTATCAATCACCCTGCACTTTCTGCTGGATCTCCGAGACGACGTCGGGGTTGCGCAGCGTTGAGGTGTCGCCGAGTTCGTCCTCGTTGGCGATGTCTTCGAGCAGGCGGCGCATGATCTTGCCCGACCGGGTCTTGGGGAGTTCGTGGGTGAACACGACCGCCTCGGGGCGGGCGATGGGGCCGATGGCCTCCTCGACGGCCTCGATGATCTCCTCGCGGAGGGTCTCGCCCTCCTCCTGGCCCTCTTCCGTGATGACGTAGGCGTAGACTGCCTCGCCTTTCATCTCGTGTTTGGCGCCGACCACGGCAGCCTCTGCGACGCCCTTGACCCCGACGATGGCCGACTCGATCTCCATGGTCCCCAGGCGGTGGCCCGAGACGTTGACGACGTCGTCGACACGTCCCAGGACGGTGATGTAGCCGTCACCGTCGAGTTTGGCCCCGTCCTCGGGGAAGTAGACCCACTGGTCGCGCTCGGGGATGGAGTACTCGTCCCAGTACTCGTTGATGAACCGCTCGTCGTTCTTGTAGAGGGTGCGCAACATCCCCGGCCAGGGCCGATTCACGACGAGGTAGCCCGCGCGGCCGGCCCCGACGGGGTCCCCGCTGTTGTCGACGACGTCCGCGCTGATACCCGGCAGCGGCGGCCCGGCCGAACCCGGTTTCATCTGCTTCAGCGCCGGCAGCGTCGTGACCATCATGCCGCCAGTCTCGGTCTGCCACCACGTGTCGACAATCGGTGCCTCCTCGCCGCCGATGTGCTTGTAGTACCACTTCCAGGCACGGGGGTTGATGGGTTCGCCGACCGTCCCCAGCAGGCGCAGGCTGGAGAGGTCGTGCTGGTTGGGGTACTCGGCTCCCCACTTCATGAACGCCCGGACCGCGGTCGGTGCGGTGTAGAAGATGTCGACCCCGTAGTCCTCGACGATCTTCCAGAAGCGGTCCTTCTCGGGGTAGTCGGGCGTCCCCTCGTACATGACGGTGGTCGTCCCGAGCGCGAGCGGCCCGTAGACGATGTAGGAGTGGCCAGTGATCCACCCGATGTCGGCCGAGCACCAGTAGGTGTCCTCGGCTTTGACGTCCAGCACCGCATGCGAGGTCCAGGTGACATAAGAGAGATAGCCGCCGGTGGTGTGCTTGACGCCCTTGGGTTTGCCCGTCGTCCCCGAGGTGTACATCAGGAACAGCATGTCCTCGGCGTCGCGGGTGACGGGTTCGACCTCGGCGCCCGCCTGTGCCTCGACGAGTTCGTCGTAGTCGTGCTGGCCCTCGGCCAGGTCGTGGTCGAGGTCGTCACCGAGGCGGTCGACGACCACCGTCGTGGTGTCCTGGTCGACGTCCGCGAGGCCCTCGTTGGCCTTGTCGATGTGGTTCAGCGGGTCGCCACGGCGGTAGTAGCCGTCACAGGTCACCAGGTACTCCGAGTTCGCCGAGTTCATCCGCGTCGCCAGCGCGTCCGCCGAGAAGCCCGCGAACACCACGGAGTGGGGCGCCCCGATGCGGGCACACGCGAGCATCGCGATCGGGAGTTCGGGGACCATCGGCATGTACATCGTGACGACGTCGTCCTCCTCGACGCCCCGCTCCCGGAGCGCCGCGGCACACTCGTTGACCTCCCGGTGGAGCTCTTTGAAGGTGTAGGTCCGCGTCTCGCCGAGTTCCCCGATCCACTCGATTGCGGCTTCGTCCCCGCGCTCGTCGAGGTGTCGGTCCAGGCAGTTCGCCGAGGCGTTCAGTTTGCCGTCGAGGAACCACTCGTAGAAGGGTTCGTCGCCGTCGTCGAGTACCTGGTCCCACTCCTCCTCCCAGTCCAGCAGGTTCGCGGCCCGCTCCCAGGCCTCCGGCCAGTTCTCCTCGAACTCGTCGTAGATCTCCGGGTCGGTGACGTTCGCCTGTTCGACGAACGATTCGGGCGGCTCGAACTCCTCCTGTTCCTCGAGCCGTGCTTCCAGTTCGACGTCGAGTTCGTCCTCAGACATTGCACGTCCCAAGTCACACAATCATATATTAAGAACGCCACCTAGCTATCCTAACCGCCGACGGCCCTGGCAGGCCATCCAGCGGTGGGGCTACTCGCGCGGTTCGGCGGCGTCCTCGTCGAACAGCGCCGAGAGGAGTTTCTGCTGGGCGCGCCGGAGGTGGTTGTGCAGCGTCGGCGAGGAGACGTCCATCGACTCGGCGAGTTCCTCGGCGGTCGAACCGCGTGGCCACTCGAAGTACCCCGAGTGGTAGGCCGCCCGGAGCACCGACTCCTGTTTCTCGGTGAGCCGTTGCTCCATCGACTCCCGGAACCCGGTCGGCGTCTGTTCGGTGGGCGTCACCTCCTGTTTGCTCCGGAGTTCGATCGACTCGAAGCGCCGTTCGAGGGACTCGACGAGTTCACGGACGTCGACGTTGGGTGCGAACTCGGCAACGAGCGTCGCGCGACCGTTCTCGACGTGGAACGACGACAGCGACCCGCCACGCTCGGCGAGTGGCAGTTTCGGCGAGTGCCCCTCGATGGCCACCTCCACGAGGCCGCCCCCGTCGTAACTGCGCAGCAGCCGGGCGTCGCCGACCCCCTCTGTCGCCGTGGTCCACTCCAGGACCTCCTCGGCCGGCGCGCCCTCGACGGCGACGAAACACAGAAGCGAGTGGTCCTCGCCAGCGACGACCCCCTCCAGGTCGACCGCACACGACAGCGACGCCGAGAGGGCCGCGAGCACCCCGTCCGCGGGGTCGTACTGGAAGGTCAGCGCCACCACTGCGTCGCCAAAGAGCAACTGTTTCCGTTCGGTCGCGGTGATGGCGAGGCCGACGCGACGGCCCAGGTCCGACAGGAGCTTCCGCTCGGCGTCGTCGAACGCCCCACGGCTCTCCGCGCGCACGACGAGGGCGCCGTAGGTCGTCTCGCCGTGGACGAGCGGGATGGCGGCGAGCATCCCCCGCTCCGTGGCGGTCTGGCGGGGCCGGTCCGGTCCCACCAGGACCCGTCCCGTCTGGAGTGCCTGCCGGACGAGCCCCGTGTCGTTTGCGCCCTCGAACCGGTCGGGGTCCGCGCCGGCGTGGGCGCGAGCAACGACACGGTCGCGGCGCCGCTCTTCCTCCATGATCCACGCCGCGTCGTAGGTGTCTCCCGAGAGGAGCGTTCGGGGGACTGCGTCCTCGATGTCTTCCCGGGACCCCGCAGTCGAGAGTGCCTTCCCCAGGCGGTCCAGGGCCGCGACGGTACCGGCCAGCCGCCCGGGTTCGCCGGTGTCCGACTCGCCCGTGACTTCCTCGAAGGCTGCCACGACTTCCTCCCGCGAGGGCGACTCGCTGTCCGGGAGCAGTCCATCGACGCTCTCCCACCCGCCGATGGCCATCACGACACGCGGGTCGACGCCGTGTTCGACCAGGAGGCGCCGCGCGAAGAAACGACGCAGCGTGGAGGGCGTGACCGCCTCCAGCGTCGGTCGACCGACCCGGTCGGCGGCCCGCTCGCCGACCGCCCGGACCAGCATCTGGACCCGTCTCGGCGTCACGTCGATGACCGTCTCGTCGGCGTCGATGCCGTTACTCCGGACGTACTGCCAGAAGTCGTGTGCCACCCGTTCCGGGAGGTACGCCTCCCGCTCGCCGTCACCCCGGACGGTCAGGAAGTACCTGGTCGACCCCTGGTCTTCCCGGCTGGTCACGTCGTCGGGTCTGACCCGCGTCACCTCGGCTGCCCGCAACCCCGCCTCGCCACACAGCCGCACCAGTAGTTCCTCCCTGTGGGTCTCCGTCGCCCGCCTGAGTTGCTCGTACTCGCGCGCGGTGAGACGGACCTCTCCGCTCGTCTCCGTCCGGCTCATGTTTCGAATTAGTCTCTCTATACGAAACGCGATACTTAGTCTCTTCTCTTCCTGAACGACCTGTTCTTGTAGTGACGCAGTTGGAGTTCTCTCTCGGATACCGCCATCTGTTTCTGTCTCTCGGGAACTTCCGAAATCCGGTCACACGGCTGCTCATACTGATTGCTGTCGTTCGTAACCGGAGGACCGCCAGATAGCGTGCGGTCGACCTGGAAAATAGCGACAGCAATCATCATCACTCGTCGGCGACCGTGGACTCGATTTCGCCGACGACCTCGGGGTTCCGGAGTGCGCTCAGGTCGCCCAGTTCCTCGCCGTTGGCGATGTCCTCCAGCAGGCGGCGCATGATCTTGCCAGACCGCGTCTTGGGCATCTCGGGTGTGAACACGACCGCCTCGGGGCGGGCGATTGGGCCGATGGCCGCCTCGACCGCCGCGACGATTCCGTCCCTGAGGATTCCGTCGGCCTCGTAGCCGTCCTCGGTGCTGACGTAGGCGTAGATTGCCTTCCCGCGGACCTCGTGGCCGCCGCTGACGACCGCGGCTTCGGCGACACCCTCGACGTCGACGATAGCCGACTCGATCTCCATGGTCCCGAAGCGGTGCCCGGCGACGTTGATGACGTCGTCGAGGCGTCCGAGGATGGTGATGTAGCCGTCCTCGTCGACGAACGCACCGTCTTCCGTGGGATAGGCCCACCCCGAGTCGGTGTGCGGTCCCCGCTCCCGTGCCCGTCTGGCCCACCGCTCGTTCTCGCACAGTTCCAGGGGCATCCCGGGCCAGGGACTCTCGACGACGAGGTACCCCCCCTCGCGGCCGTCGACCTCGCCGCCCTCGTCGACGACTCTCACCTCGATTCCCGGCAGCGGCGGCCCCGCTGCACCGGGCTTCATATCCGTGATGGCCGGCAGCGTCGAGACGAGGATGCCGCCGGTCTCGGTCTGCCACCAGGTGTCGACCACCGGACACTCGCCGCCGCCGACGTGTTCGTGATACCACTTCCATGCACGGGGATTGATGGGTTCACCGACCGTCCCGAGCAACCGGAGCGACGACAGGTCGTACGCCTCGGGGTACTCCGGGCCCCACTTCATGAACGCCCGGATAGCCGTCGGCGCGGTGTAGAAGACGTCCACGGCGTTGCGCTCGATAATCTCCCAGAGGCGGTTCTTCTCGGGGTGGTCGGGCGCGCCCTCGTACATGACCGTGGTCGTTCCGAGCGCGAGCGGCCCGTAGACGATGTATGAGTGGCCCGTGATCCACCCGATGTCGGCCGAACACCAGTAGGTGTCCTCCGGTTTGATGTCGAGCACCGCGTGGGAGGTCCAGGCGACGTAGGAGAGGTAGCCGCCGGTGGTGTGGGTCACCTTCTTGGGCGTCCCGGTGGTCCCGGAGGTGTAGATGACGAACAGTTCGTCGCTCGCCCCGCGCTCGACGGGGTCGACGCGTTCCCTGGCGTGGGCGGCCACGAGGTCGTCGTAGTCGTACTCGGCCTCGCCCAGCGAGGGGTCGAACCCGTCGAGGCGGTCGACGACGACCGAGGTGACGTCCGCGTCGACGGTGACGGTGGCGGTGTCGGCCTTGTTCTTGAGCCGGACCGCGTCCCCGCGGCTGTAGTAGCCGTCACAGGTCACCAGAAACTCCGCGTCGGCGTCGTTCATGCGCGTCGCCAGCGCGTCCGCCGAGAAGCCAGCGTAGACGACGGAGTGGGGGGCGCCGATCCGGGCACACGCGAGCATCGCCACCGGCAGTTCGGGGATCATCGGCATGTACATCGTCACGACGTCGCCCGCCTGGACACCCAGTTCCCGGAGCGCGGCCGCGAACTCGTTGACCTCGTGGGACAGTTCGAGGTAGGTGTACGAACGCGACTCGCCGTTGCGTCCCTCCCAGGCGAGGGCAGTCTGGTTCTTGCGCTCGGTCAGGTGGCGGTCGACACAGTTCCGGCAGGCGTTGAGCCGGCCGCCCTCGAACCAGCCGAACGCTCCATCCGCGTCGAGGACGCTGTCGTACGGGCGGTCCCACGTGAGTAGTTCCGCGGCCCGCTCCCACGCCCCGGGCCAGTCCGCCTCGAAGGCGTCGTAGACGTCCGGGTCCGCGACGTTGGCCTGGTCGACGAACCGTTCCGGCGGTGCGAGGCGCTCGCTCGCCGGCCGGTGGGCACCCAGTCCAGAATCGTTCACATCCGGCATCCATGCCCACATGTACGTGTCGGCTTAAAGATTCACACGCTAACCTTCTTGAGTGTGCCGGCGGTACGACCGGGACATGGTACTCCTCACGAACGGTGGTGCGGGGCGGTGAACCGACGGGCCAAGATCGTCTGCACGCTGGGTCCCGCCTCCGAGGACCGGGGGACCATCGCCGACCTCGCCGAAGCGGGGATGTCCGTCGCCCGCATGAACGCCAGCCACGGCACCCGTGCCGAGCGGCGGGCGCTGATCGAGACCATCCGCGACGTCGACGCCGACTCCGAGGAACCGCTCGCCGTCCTGCACGACCTCCCCGGTCCGGAGGTCCGGACGGCCGACACCGACGACGGCGTCACGCTCCGGGAGGGCGCGACCGTCGAGTTCGCACCCGGCGAGACGACCGACACCGACCGTGTCGGACTGTCGCGGTCGATCGGGGGTGCCAGTCCCGAAGACTCCGTGCTGCTCGACGACGGCCGCCTCGAAGCCACCGTGACGGCCGTCGACGGCGACGTGGTCACGGCGCGGGTCGAGGTTGGTGGCCGCCTCGGCGGCCGGGCCGGTGTCAACGTGCCCGGCGTCGACCTGGACTTGCCGGCAGTCACAGAGAACGACCGGGCCGAACTCGACGTGGCGGCCCAGGAGGGCGTCGACTTCGTGGCGGCCAGTTTCGTCAGGTCCGGCGAGGACATCTACGAGGTCAACGCCGAACTCGAGGACCGCGGCGCGGACATCCCCATCGTCGCGAAGATCGAGCGGGCCGACGCCGTCCAGAACCTCGACAGCATCGTCGACGCCGCCGACGGCGTGATGGTCGCGCGCGGCGATCTGGGCGTCGAGTGCCCACTCGAGGACGTGCCGATCATCCAGAAACGCATCATCCGGCGGTGCCACCGCGCGGGCGTGCCCGTCATCACGGCGACGGAGATGCTCGACTCGATGATCGAGCAGCGCCGCCCCACGCGGGCGGAGACATCGGACGTCGCCAACGCCATCCTCGACGGGACCGACGCAGTCATGCTCTCGGGCGAGACTGCCGTTGGCGAGCACCCGGTGACCGTCGTCGAGACGATGGACCGCATCGTCCGCTACATCGAGAGCAGCGACG
>CAZUWC010000048.1:0-9026 GCA_964623935.1 uncultured Halobacteriales archaeon | reverse complement strand
CCATCGAGACGACGAACTTGGGCTCGGGCATCTGGTCGTAGACGCGCTTCATCCGCGGGGCGAACTTCGAGACGATGGTCCCGGGGACGATGATGACGTCGGCCTGCCGGGGGGAGGCACGGGGGACGCCGGCACCGAAGCGGTCGAGGTCGTGTTTGACCGCGTAGGTGTGCATCATCTCGATGGAACAGCAGGCGATGCCAAAGAGGAGCATGAACATCGAGGACCCGCGCACCCAGTTCATGAACTGGTCGAACTTGGTGAGGATAAAGGGGGTGTGCCCGAACGCCTGCCGGAGTTTGGAGTTGAAGCGGCTGTCGACGCCCTCGCCGATGCGGGCGGCCTGTGTCGACTGTCCCCCCGACTGTGCTTGTGCCTGTTCGACCGTGTCGTGGAGCTTCTCGTTCTTGCTCATAGTTCTCGTTCGACCCGCTGACTGTCGGCCCGCGGCGAGCGGACCCACTCGACTGCGCCGTTGCGCCAGGCCCACGCGAGCCCGACCACGAGGATGCCGATGAAGACGAGCATCGGACCCAGCGCACGCACGAGGCCCACCTGTCCGGCGGCGTCGCCGTAGGCGACCGTCCAGGGGAAGATGAGGACGGTCTCGATGTCGAAGACGACGAACAGCAACGCGACCATGTAGTACTGGATGTTGAACCGGATGTGGCGGCTGCTGCCGGTGGGTACCTCGCCGCTCTCGTATGTGGCGCGTTTTCCTTGCTCGGGCACGCTGGGTCGCAACAGTGACGAGGCCATCATCATACTCGCGGGGATGATGACCGACACGAGCGCCAGCGCCCCGATGGCGATCCACGCATTGACCATGCTATCTCCTAACGTCTCCGGGTTCGGAGCGGTCCCATATAAGGGTTGATTCTCGTCCCGCAGTTACGGTTCCCGTGTGTTCTTTGCCCCCGGCCGCGTGGGGCAGGCATGGACGACGACGCGGCGGAAGCCGACGGGGACCCACCCGGGTGCATGGACGGCCTCTCAGTGACGGGGTGTGAGCGCTGTCCCGACCTCGTGGCCTCGCGGAGTCGGATCGTCGACGGCGACGGCCCGGCGGACGCGGCCCTGCTCTTTGTCGGCGAGGCACCCGGCGCACGGGAGGACGAGGAGGGCGTCCCATTCGTCGGCCGCAGCGGCGACGTCCTCGAAGAGACGCTCCGGGCGGTCGGCCTCGACCGGTCCGACGTCCGGATCACCAACTGCGTGCGGTGTCGGCCGCCCGAGAACCGCGACCCCCGGAAGGGGGAACTGGCCAACTGCCGGCCCTACCTCATCGCCGAAATCCAGCGCGTGGACCCGGAACTGGTCGTGGCCATCGGGAAAGTCCCCGCCGAGCACCTGCTTGGCCGGGAGGTCGCGGTCACGAGCGAGGCCGGCGACGTGGTCGACTGCGACCTGGGCGGCCGCCGGAAGGTGCTGGTGTCGGTCCACCCCGCGGCGACACTGTACGACCCCTCCCAGTCCGAGACGCTCCGGGCGGCCCTCCGGACTGCCGCCGACTACGCCGGCGAGGGCGGTCAGTCGACGCTCGGGGAGTTCTGACAGCGAAAGACCCATACTCGAGGCTCGGCAAGCGCCGACAACGATGTCCCCAACAGTGGTACCGCTGTTCGGGCCGGTTCCGGGCGGGCCGGAACTGCTGATCATCCTCCTGATCGCCATCCTCCTGTTCGGGGCCAGCAAGGTGCCCAAACTCGCCCGTTCCTCGGGGAAGGCCATCGGCGAGTTCAAGAAGGGCCGCCAGGAGGTCGAGCAGGAACTCGAGGAACTCACCGGTCAGGACCTCAGCGACGAGGAGAGCCCGCTCGGTTCCTCGGCGGACGAGGAGGAGTCGGGCCCCCTCGGGTCCGGATCGACCGGCAGCGAGACTGAGTCAACGAAACGGCGCTAGGACCGTTCGGCCAGCCAGTCACAGACGTCGGGCCAGAGTTTCTCGTGGGCCCGCGAGGAGACGGAGACGCCGACGTGGCCGACCGGGAACTCCACGACCCGTTCGTCCTCGCTGGCGACGGCGTCGTTGAGCGGCCGGCTCGATTCGGGCGGGACGATGTGGTCGTACTCGCCGAGGACCTGCTGGAGAGGCACCTCGATGGCCGAGAGGTCGACGGGCCGGTCCCCGAGGCGGTAGGTCCCCTCGATCAGGCGGTTCTCGCGGTAGATTTCGCCGACGAACTCCCGGTAGGCCGCGCCCGCGACGTCGACACCGTCCCACACCCACCGCTCCATGCGCGCGAAGTTCTCGACGAAGGCGTCGTCCTCGACGTTCTCGTAGAGGCGGACGTACTTCCCCAGGAAGTTCTCGACGGGGTCCATCATCGCGAAGGTGACCGCGAGCAACTCCGCGGGGACGTTCCCGAGCGCCTCGACGACCGTCTCCGGGTCGAGCTGTGAGGCCCACAACTCGAGGACGCCCCCCGACCCGTCGAAGGCCACTGGCGTCGTCAGCAGCGTGAGCGTCCGCACGTGGTCGGGGTGGGTGGCGGCGTACAGCACCGACATCGTCCCGCCCATGCAGTACCCCAGCACGTGGAGGTCCTCGACGCCGGCGTCCGCACAGGCCGCGGCGACGCAGTTGTCGGTGTACCGGCAGACGTAGTCGGCCATCGAAAGCGACTGGTCGAGCCGGGAGGGTTCGCCCCAGTCGATCAGGTAGACGACGAACCCCGCCTCCAGGAGCCGCCGGACGACGCTCCGGTCGGGCTGCAAGTCGAGGATCGCTGGACGGTTGATTAGCGCGTAGACGACGAACACGGGCGTCCGGTGGCGGCGCTCGCCGGGTTCGTACCGCCGGAGTTCGAGCTTGTTCTCCGTGTAGACGGTCTCGCCCTCTGTGTGGCCCGTCTCGGCCGCGAGGAGTCTGGCGAGTTGCTCGGGGGTGGCGCCGGCGCGCTCGACGGTCTCGGCCGCGACACGGAGCGATCGAGCCTGCGCGTCGAGGGGCGCGGTCGCCGGCCCCGTCATTCACAGATGTCGACGAAGTTCCGGAGGATGCGCAGCCCCGCCTCGCCCGATTTCTCGGGGTGGAACTGCGTCCCGAAGACGTTGCCCGCTTCGTTGGCGACCACGCTGGGGAAGGTCACCCCGTAGTCGGTCGTCGCGACGGCCGCCTCCCCGTCCGCGGGGTCGGCGTAGTAGGAGTGGACGAAGTAGGCGTACTCGCCGTCGACACCCTCGACGAGCGGGTGGTCCCGGACGGCCGAGAGGTCGTTCCACCCCATCTGTGGCACCTTCACGCCGTCGGGAAACCGGAGGTTCGTCCCCGGCACGAGGTCCAGGCCCTCGGCGTCGCCCTCGCCCTCGTGGTCGGCCTCCTCGCTGGTCGTCAGGAGCATCTGCATGCCGAGACAGATGCCAAAGAGTGGCGTCCCGGCCTCGGCCGCCGAGACGAGCGCCGCGCGGAACGGGCCGGCGTTCTCCATGCCCTCGCTGAACGCGCCCACGCCGGGGAGGACGACCCCGTCGGCGTCGTCGATGTCGCCTGGCTCGCCCGACACCTCGACCGCGGCGCCCGCCCGTTCGAGGCCGCGCGTGACGCTGCGGAGGTTCCCCAGGCCGTAATCGACGACGACCACTTCGGCCCCCCGCTGTCGCGTACTCATGGGGCCGCGTACGCCCGGGCACCCTAAGTGCGTTCCCCTGCTCCAGTCGACGCCGGACACTTATTTATTTTTTAATTTTTTATATAGTGTTACATATACATTCGAGAGAAACATAGGAACGTTTTATTCCCGGGTCTGATTAGCCCGGGACATGCGTCACAGACGCACGTTCCTGAAAGGACTCGGTGCAGTCGGAACCGCCGGCATACTGGCCGGTTGCGGCGGTGACGGCGGCGACGGCGAATCGGACGGCAGCGACGGCGGATCGGACGGCAGTGACGGTAGTGACGGCGGCAGTGACGGCAGCGACGGCGACGGTGGCGGCAGCACTGACACGGCGACGCCGGACCCGTCGGTGACGTTCGGCGGCGACGAGGAGATCAACTTCAACCTCTCGCCGAGCGTCCCCCAGGAGGACCTGAACGTCCAGTACTCGCCCCTGCGCGACCACATCCAGGACTATGTCACCTCGAACTACGACACGCCCGAGGGACTGGAGGCCCGCATGAACATCGGGAGCAACTACAGCGCGGTCATCCAGGCGCTGGGCCAGGGGACCGCCGACCTGGCGGAGACCGGTCCCTTCGCGGCCGCGGTCGGTGTCGAGACAGACAACCTGGATGTCGTCCTCCAGCGGTTCGGGTACGGAACCTGGACCTACAAGAGCATCATCGCGGTCCGCAACGACAGCGACATCTCCGAGATCGCGGATCTTGAAGGGCGACGCGTCGCCTTCAGCGACCCGCTCTCGACCAGCGGGTTCCTCTTCCCCGCAGCGGGGATGAAGGAGGCGGGCATCGACATCGGCAACCTCCCGGAGGGGAACGGCTCCCAGGCAGCCTTCGACCCGGTCTTCGCCGGTGGGCACGTCCAGTCGTACACGCTGCTGGCCGAGGAACAGGTCGACGCCGCCGGCATGGGTGGGTTCGTCCGCGACACCAAGACCGGCCCGACCCCCGACGAGTTCTCGGAGGTTGCGACGACCCTCCACGAGGACGACGGCCTGCCCCGCGCACCCATCGTCGTCAGTTCCCAGTTGCCCGACGAGTCCAAGGACGCCATCAAGCAGGCGTTCCTGGAGGCCCCGGACGAGGTCTACTGGGGTGCCGACGGCGAGGAGGGGACCGACGACGACCTCTGGTTCGGCAACGTCCGGGAGGCGACCGTCGATGACTACCAGGTGGTCATCGACACCGCCAACACGCTCGGTATCGGCCCGGACTTCTTCGAGTAACCGGGAGTTTTCACCCCGGAGGTCCCTCCTCTATATATGCCCGCCGTCACGTTCGAGGATGTCACGAAAGTCTACGGCGAGGACACCGTCGCGCTCCGGGACGTCTCCGTCGAAATCGGGGAGGGGGAGTTCGTCATCCTCCTCGGTCCCTCCGGCGCCGGGAAGTCGACGTTCCTGCGGGTGCTCAACGGCCTGACCCACCCGACCGAGGGGACCGTCGGGGTCGGCGGACGGCCCGCAGACGAGGTCCGCGAATCTGTCGGGATGGTCTTCCAGGAGCACTACCTCATCGAGAACATGAGCGCCTTCCAGAACGCGCTGACGGGGGCGCTCGCGCGCAACGGCTTCCTGCGGAGCCTGCTCACCTGGCACAGCGAGGCCGACAAGCGGGCCGCCCTGGAAGCCCTGGAGACGGTGGGCCTGCTCGCGGAGGCCGGCCAGCGCGCCGGGTCGATGAGCGGCGGGCAGAAACAGCGCGTCGGCATCGCGCGCGCACTCGTCCAGCGGCCCGGCCTCCTGCTGGCCGACGAACCGGTCGCCAGTCTCGACCCCAAGGCCGCCCGCGACGTGATGGATTACATGAAGCGGGCCGCCACGGAGCGGGACCTCACCGCGATCACCAGCCTCCACCAGGTGAACATCGCCCGCGAGTTCGGCGACCGCTTCCTCGGTGTGCGTGACGGCGAGATCATCTTCGACGGGACCCGCGAGGACCTCACGATGGACGTCGTCGATCAAATTTACTACGGCGAGTCGGCCGAGGACAGCGACCCAGAGCGCGGCGAAGCGGCGACCGGGACCGCCGAGGCGGCCGACGGCGGACAGACGGTCGACGGCGACCCGGCGGAGGCCGGACAGTCACCCGAGGGAGGTGAGCGGACGTGAGTTCCCCTTCGATCCCGGACCAGCTGGCCGCCCTGCAGCGGTCCCGGCGGATCAAACAGGGTCTGACGCTGCTGTTGCTGGTCGGTATCCTCGTCACCACCTACTTCGGGCTGGGATTCGTCCGGTTCGAGGTCGACGAGATCATCGCCGGCATCCCCTCGTTCCTCGAGTTCGTCGCCGCGTTCTTCCCGCCGAACTTCGAGGCGTTCACCATCTACACGAAGAGCAACGGCATCACCGGCCTGGACGCCCTCTGGGCCAGTTTCGCCAACCCCGGAACCTTCGCCCAGAGCCTCGGTTCCGAGCGACTGACACTCGTCAAGGCAAGCGTCGTGACGCTCCTGCTTGGCTTTCTCGGTACCGTCCTGGGCTTCCTGCCGGCGCTGTTGTTCGGCGTGCTGGGCAGCGAGCAGGTGACGCCCTTCCCGTTCAACTTCATCTTCCGTGGCGTGATGAGCGCCATCCGTGCCATCCCCGCCATCGTGTGGATCTTCCTCTTTGTCCCCTTCGGGCCGCCAAGCCAGGCGACGGCGGTGCTGGCCATCGCCACCGACACCATCGGCAACCTCGGGCGCCTGTTCACGGACGAACTCGAGGAGATCGAGGAGGGACCCATCGAGGCCATCGAGTCGACCGGCGCCTCGCGGACCCAGACGGTCGGCTTCGGCATGCTGAGTCAGGTCTCGCGCTCCTACATCGCCTGGACGCTGTACATCCTGGAGATCAACACCCGGATCGCCATCTCGCTGGGCGTCGTCGGTGCTGGCGGCCTCGGCCTGTACATCCGCAATCAGCAGGACCTCCTGCAGTTCCAGAACACCGCCGCAGGCATCGTCATGGTGTTCGTCGTTGTCCTCTCGATCGAACTGCTCTCTTCGCGTATCCGTGCGCGACTGCGCCCGGGCGAACACGAGACCAAGGGCATCGTCGAGAGCCTGCGTGACCTCGCGAACCCCGGCAAGTGGCTCGGCGTCGGCCGCGAGCGGGCCCGGTAGGCGTTGGCGTCATACGTCAGAAACGTTCCTGATAGTGATTGCTGTAAGTCATTGCCGGATCGACCGAACGCTGTCGTGCGGTCGTACCGGTAAACAGTTACAGCAATCACTATGAGACGGCACACAGAGAAGCCAGTCAGGCCGATGGCACGGCCCGTGCGGTTCGAGTGGGACGACCACAACTGGTCGGAGTTACCACGCTCTCACCGTGTGCACGCCGGGGAGGATGTCATTCAGTAGCGAACGTGACGCCAGTAATCTCGAACCGTGCGCCACCCTGGGAGCCATCAGTCACGCGAACCTCCCAGCCGTGGGCGTGGGCGACCTGTTTGACGATACTCAGCCCGAAGCCAGTCCCATCTTCCGCGGTCGAGTAGCCCGCTTCGAATACCTTTTTCCGCTCGTCTTCAGAGATGCCTGGGCCATCGTCTTCGACATAGAACCCATCCTCCACCGCTCCAACCGTGACGGTCACGTCTTCGCCCCCATGTTCGACAGCGTTGCGAATGAGGTTCTCGAACAGTTGGGTGAGACGAGAGGAGTCCGCGGCGAGTGACTGGTCAGCCTGGACCCGGAGTGTCGCTTCGGCCGTTCCGGCCGTCTGCCAGCAGTCCCCGGCCAGATCCGCCAGATGCACGTATTCCATCTCTCCGATCCGTTCGCCCTGGCGGGCCAGCGTCAGCAGGTCGTCGATCAGTTCGTCCATTCGAGTGAGTGCCGTATCGATCTGCTCGATATGGTCGCTGTCGCACTCTTCCCGGAGCAACTCCAGGTGTCCTGCCGCTGTGTGCAGCGGGTTGCAGAGGTCGTGGCTGACGATGCCGACGAACTCGTCGAGCCGATCACGCTCCCGCTGGAGTTGCCGCTCGCGTTCTTTCTGGGCCGTGATATCCGTGTAGATGGCATAGGAGAGTTCACCGACCCCGCCAGTCGCCCGGAGAAGAAAGTCCCGTGGGCCATCGGCAGTCTGTCGGGTCACCTCCCGCGGGCCGATATCCCCGGCACGGATCGCCTCATCGACAGCCTCGACCTCGGTTCGCTTGCCCTCGGGGGTGATGAAGTCGTTCAGGTTCTCCCCGCGCAACTCCGCGTTGGTGTACCCGAACACGGTTTCGAAGGCGTCATTGACACGGTGGACAATCGGTTCGCCATCTTGGCGAGTGCCCTCGACAATACAGTCGGTCGTCTGCTCAAACAGGAACTCCACACCAGGTGACGTGGTGCCCGACCGATCGTCTGAACCGGAGGGGGCCATGATCAAACTTGTCTGCCAGTATATAAAAAACGTGCTGACTGCGTGGCTTTTTAGGACTCTCCGGAGGGGCGGAGATCAAACTGGCCGTCGAGATTGGACAGTTCCTCCGAGAGCCTGACATCGAGAACGAGTGCCCGACTGTCAGTGATATTCTTCGGCCGGTGTTCGAGTCCCGGCGGGAAGTGAGCGAGCGTGCCCGCGGGGGCCTCCGTGACTGTTCGACAGGTCCCGGTCTCGGGGTCGTTCACTTCCAGGGTCACTGTTCCTTCGAGGATGAGGTAGTACTCTTCGATCGGCGGGTCGTGAGCGTGCATTGGCGCTGCCTTTCCGGGAGCCAACGCCCCAACAGCGACGTAGAGTGGCCCAGTGCCGAAGAGTTCACTCACGCTCTGGTGCCATTCAAGCGCGTCGCTCGGCGGACTCTCCGTGCGGGTCACCCCTGTCTCCTCGTGCTCACTCGCGGGCAACTCTTCGAGATGTGTCCACTGGGCAGTCAGGTTCTCGGTCACGTGAATACCGAGGGACCAATCACACTTACATTCTGGTTTGTTTGGAGGTTGAAAGTTCCACAGAAACGAGGTGTTTTTGGGAGTTTCATTCACTCCAAATATATCAACTTACAAAAATTTCTGAGAAAAGATCATGGATTGCTCTGCGAATCCTTCCTATACCGGTGGACGTAACGTTTGATACTTCGCCCTTCTCTGTACCGGGCCGAATGTATCATTGCTTACGTCCACCGGTATACTCCCTGCCGAGAGCGCCCCGTTCGCGCTCCCGGTCCGACCACGAGTCCAGTCGACCCTCCGCGAGGTGGAAGTCCTCGCCGGGATGTTCGGTGTAGACGACGTAGACGTTCTCGGCCGGGACCTCCCACCGGTCGCCGAGTTCCTCGATGACTGCCTCCGCAAATTCGCGGCGCTGGTCGGGCGACCGGCCGGCCCTGATGTCGGCGTTCAAAACGGCCACGGGTTCTTCGGTCCCTGCCCGCCCGAGCGAGAGTTCGGTGTCGTCCCT
The DNA here is from genome assembly GCA_964623935.1 of uncultured Halobacteriales archaeon. Classification (GTDB taxonomy): domain Archaea; phylum Halobacteriota; class Halobacteria; order Halobacteriales; family Haloarculaceae; genus SW-9-67-25. The sequence goes on along the minus strand of CAZUWC010000048.1, from coordinate 29 downwards.
GACCGTCACGCAGACGTGGCCCGTCCCCG
>CAZUWC010000047.1:0-9086 GCA_964623935.1 uncultured Halobacteriales archaeon | reverse complement strand
GGCAGGCCTGCCGACGGCGGGGTGGGACCGAAAGGGGCCGGCCGTCACCGGCGCCTGCGCCGGTTGCTCGGGAGAGCTTGCTCTCCCGGTGCTCGATCCCTCCCGGGCGCAGTAAGCACTGCACCGAGCGAAGCGAGGGAAGCGCGCAGCAAGCCCCGGAGGGTGAGCCGAGCGTAGCGAGGCGAACGCAGTCGAGCGGCCGGGGGCTTTCTGGCTGGTCGCAGCAGTGGCGGCGGCGTCAGAGACACCAAGTCCTAGAGAGCGGCCGGGGGCTTTCCTGGCAGTCGTCGCAGTCACAGCACCATCACAGACAACGACTCCGGGAGTGCAGCCAGGGACTTTCGTCGCGGTGACCGGGCTGTCGGATGGAACATCAATTGACGGTACTGGACCCGGAGGCCGAACGCTTAAGCACGCAAGCGACCACGTGACGAGCATGTACGACGAGGATGACCTGCGCGACATCCGGGCTGCTCGCGAGTCCTGGGAGTCCGAGACCCTCGACCCGGTGCTGGATTCCTACGGCGAGCGTCAGGACCGCTTCGCGACGGTCTCGAACCTCGAGGTCGACCGCTTCTACACCCCCGAGGACGTCGCCGATCTCGATTACGAAGCGGACCTGGGCTTCCCGGGTGAGCCCCCCTTCACGCGCGGGCCGTACCCGACGATGTACCGCGGGCGGACGTGGACGATGCGCCAGTTCGCCGGCTTCGGGACCGCCGAGGAGACCAACGAGCGGTTCCACTACCTCATCGAGAACGGCCAGACCGGTCTCTCGACGGCCTTCGACATGCCGACGCTGATGGGGCTCGATTCGGACGACCGGATGAGCGACGGCGAGGTCGGCAAGGAGGGCGTGGCCGTCGACACGCTGCGGGACATGGAGATCCTCTTCGAGGGTATCGACGTCGGCGAGGTTTCGACCTCCTTCACGATCAACCCCAGCGCGCCGGTCATCTACGCGATGTACGTCGCCCTCGCGGACCAGCAGGGCGTCGACCGCGAGCAGCTCCGCGGGACCCTCCAGAACGACATGTTCAAGGAGTTCATCGCACAGAAGGAGTGGGTCGTCCCGCCGGAACCCTCGCTCAAACTCGTCACCGACGTCATCGAGTTCTCCGTCGAGAACACCCCCAAGTTCAATCCGGTCTCCATCTCGGGATACCACATCCGCGAGGCGGGCTCGACTGCCGTCCAGGAACTGGCCTTCACGCTCGCCGACGGCTTCGCCTACGTCGAGGACTGCATCGACCGCGGGCTGGACGTCGACGAGTTCGCGCCGACGCTCTCCTTTTTCTTCAACTCCCACAACTCCATCTTCGAGGAGATCGCGAAGTTCCGTGCCGGCCGTCGCATCTGGGCCCGGCAGATGGACGAGTGGTACGACGCCGAGCGCGAGGCGAGCAAGATTTTGAAGTTCCACACACAGACTGCGGGGCAGTCCCTGACCGCCCAGCAGCCCCTGAACAACATCGTCCGCGTGACCATCCAGGCGCTGGCCGCGGTGTTCGGGGGCACCCAGTCGCTGCACACGAACAGCTACGACGAGGCGCTGGCCCTGCCAAGCGAGGATGCGGTCCGGATCGCCCTGCGGACCCAGCAGATCATCGCCGAGGAGTCGGGGGCGGCCGACATCGTCGACCCGCTGGGCGGTTCGTTCGCGGTCGAGGCGCTGACCGACGAGTTCGAGGAGAAGACGATGGCCTACCTGGAGGAGGTCCACGAGATGGGCGACGGGTCGATGCGCGCGGGTGTCCTCGAGGGCATCGAGCAGGGCTACTTCCAGCGGGAGATCCAGGACGCCGCCTACGAGTACCAGGAGCGCGTCGAGGCCGGCGAGGAGACCGTCGTCGGGGTCAACGAGTACGTCATCGAGGAGGAGACCGACCCGGACATCCTCACGGTGGACAAGACCGTCCAGCAGCGCCAGCGCGACCGACTCGCCGAGGTCAAGGGGGAGCGCGACGACGCGGCCGTCGAGGCCGCACTCCGGGAGGTCGCAGAGGCCTCCCGGGACGGCGAGAACGTCATGCCCGCGATGATCGAGGCGGTCAAGGTCTACGCGTCGATGGGCGAGATCATGTCGGTCTTCGAGGACCAGCACGGCACCTACCGGGAGACGGTCAATGTCGCATGACCCAGACGACGCCCGTCAGACGCCCCCACAAAGTATTAGTTCCGAATCGGACTTGTGAGAGATAATGAGTACGCGCGTGACCGAACGGGTCGAGGACTGGACTGAACGCCCGTTCGACGGGGGTTACAGGGGGCTGCACGACCTCGCGGAGCGGGACTTCTCTGGTGTGGTCAGGGCCGGCGGGGCGGAACTCTACATGACGAAGGGGACCGCGGTCGGCCTCCTCGGGGGCCGGATCGAGGACTTCGAGGACGCCACGGGGACCGCCCACAGGGCTCCCTCGCCGGCGCTCCCGTTGCTCGCCGTCATGCAAGACCAGGACCAGGACGCGCGGGCCGAGTACTACACCGAGGACACGCCCCTCGACGAGATCGACGGCCGGCTCGCAGACGGCGGGTTCACCGGCTACGTCGAACTCTCGGAGAACGTCCTCAGCGGCGATTACTACGTGGTCTATCACCAGGGCCGGTCGATGAGCGTCGCGTTCGTCGGCCCCGAGGAACGGGTCAAGACCGACGAGGAGGCCCGAGAGCAAGCCACCGACGAGATCGGCATCTACCGCGTCCACCCCGCCGACATCGACCCCATCGACCTTCCCGAGCCGGAGCCGGAGCCCGAGCAGGACGAGGTCGAGACCGCGGCCGCCACCGCCGGCGCGGCGGCGGGAGCGGCCGAGGAAGCGGGCACGGACACCGACGCCGAGACCGAGGCGAGGACCGACGCCGGGACCGAGGCGGACGAGGAGGGAGCCAGCGAGCAGACGGACGCGTCCGAGACGGCTACTGCCGCCGTGGCGGACGCGGAGCGCGCGTCGGCAGGCGAGCAGGCGGGGGCCGAACCCGGCGGGGCCAGCGACGACGCGTCGAGTAGCGAGCGCGGGACTGCCGGGCGGACGGAACAACCGGCCGCGACGGGATCGGCGGGCAACGAGCGCGTCCGGACACAGGGTGCGACCGCCGACACCGGGATGGGGGGCGACGCCAGCACGGGCAGCACCCATCTGGAGACGCGTTCGATCCCGTCGCTGGACCCCGGGCGGACCGAGATCGAGGAGCGCGAACCCGACGTTGTCGACACGGTGGACGACGACCCGCTCGGTCCACCCGAGTCCGGCGGTGTGGCTTCCGACCCCGGGGGCCGTCAGGGGGCCCGTAGCGCGGCCGACCACGGCGAGACGAGCGCGGAGCGGGGGACCGACAGGGAGCGTGCCAGCGAGACCGGCGCGGAACGGCCGTCGGCCGACCCCGACCGCGTCGCGGAGCTGCAGGAGGAACTCGCGGACCGCGAGGCCGAGATCGACCGGCTGGAGGCGGAACTCGACGCGGCCACCGAGCGGCGCGACGAACTCGAGGCGGACCTCGCCGCGGTCGAGGACGAACGGGACGACCTCGCGGCCGACGTCGAGCGCCTGGAGGCCGAACTCGACCGGCTCGAAGAGGAGTTCGGTGCCGCCATCGACGGCGAAGAGCAGGTCACTCCGCGAGAGGCTCTGGCCGGGACGGACGTCTTCGTCCGGTACCGCTCGAAGGGCGAGGCGACACTGCAGAAGGCCCACGACGGCAACATCCTCCAGGAGGACGTTGTGGAGAATCTCGTCCTGGAGAAGCACACGCAGTTCGACGCCGACCGGGTGGCCGTCGGCGGGCAGTCCTACGAGGAGTTCCTGGAGGGGACCGAGGCGTACCAGTTCGTCGAGTGGGTCGCCGAGCAACTCCTGTTCGAAATCCGCGACACGGGCCACGGCGACGCGCTGAAGACACTCTACGACGCGCTCCCGAAGATCGACCGCGCCGAACTCAACGGTACCGTCGAGGTCGTCTCGGTCGAGGACGGCGAGGAGACCGAACTGAGCGAGCAGTTCGACGTGGTCTACCGCGACCGGATGGGCGACCCGCTGCTGGTCGCGAACGTCAACGACTCACGCGAGGCCGCCACCCAGTCGATGATGGAGACGCTGGTCACCGCCGCCGAGCGCGTCGGGCAGGCCAGCGAGGACTTCGCGGCCGCGTTCCTCGTGACGACGAGTTTCTTCGAGCCCGGCGCCCTCGAAACCGCGAGCGAGGCCACCCGGGGCGGTCTCCTCAGCAGGAACAAGCGCAAGAGCTTCGTGAACCTCTCGCGCAAGCGGGGCTATCACCTCTGTCTGGTCGAGGCACGCAGCGAGAACTTCACGCTCACCGTTCCGGAACTCTAGCCCTCGATCTCGGCGACGCTGTCGATTTTCATCGTCTCCAGCTTCTCGATGATGTCGTCGACCTTCCCGTCGAGGTCGTTGACGAACTCCTCCGTCTCCTCGGTCGTGATCGCACCCTGGCTGGAGGGCTCGATGAGGTTCTCCTCCTCCAGGACCCGTAGCGAGTAGCGCACCTTGTGGTGGGGATAGCCCGTCTCGTTGGACATCTTGACGATGCCGATCGGCTCGTTCTCGATGACCATCCGCAGGACCTGCAGATGGCGTTCTAACATGTCGACTTCTTTTTCGAGGCGATCTATCATGGCACTTGTTAACTTGTGTTGGTTAGATTTAAAGGTTGCTGTCGTTCGACCGGGCGCCGCCGGGATTCCGGCGTGTGGGGAAATACCAATACGCACGTCACCGCGAGGGTTTATAAATACACCGGCCAGTTCTCCCGCCAGCAGGACCGAAATCGGTTTACCACGCTGGCCGGAAGGGGGCCCTGATGACCGTAACAATCGTCGGCGCCCAGCTCGGGGACGAGGGCAAGGGCGGCGTCGTCGACCTCCTGGGCGAACCCGCGGACGTGGTCGCCCGCTACCAGGGCGGGGACAACGCCGGCCACACCGTCGTCCACGGGGGCGAGGAGTACAAGCTCTCCCTGGTGCCAAGCGGCGCCATCCGCGACAAGGTCGGCGTCCTCGGGAACGGCTGTGTCGTCAACCCCCGGACGCTGTTCGACGAACTCGACGCCCTCCGGGAGCGCGGGCTGGATCCGGACGTCCGGGTCGCCGAGCGCGCCCACACCATCCTGCCCTACCACCGGCGGCTGGACGGCATCGAGGAGGAGGCAAAGAGCGGCGACGACCTCGAGGCGGGCACGACCGGGCGGGGCATCGGCCCGACCTACGAGGACAAGGTCGGCCGCCGCGGCGTCCGGATCGGCGACCTGCTGGACCCCGATGTCCTGCGCGACCGACTGGCGTACGTCGTCCCGCAGAAGCGCGCACTCCTCGAGGACGTCTTCGGCGCCGACGCCGGCGAGGCCTTCGACGTCGAGGCGCTCTTCGAGGAGTTCAGCGAGTACGGCCGGCGGCTCCGCGAGGAGGACATGACCGTCGACGCCGGCCCGTTTCTGGCCGACCGCATCGCCGACGGCGACGACGTCCTGCTTGAGGGCGCACAGGGCACCTCGCTCGACATCGACCACGGCATCTACCCCTACGTCACGTCCTCGAATCCGACGGCGGGCGGCGCCTGCGTCGGGACCGGGCTCGGTCCCACGACGGTCGGGCAGGGCGAGATCATCGGCGTGGTGAAGGCGTACCTCTCGCGGGTCGGGACGGGCCCCCTGCCGACGGAACTGCGGGGCGACGAGGAGCGCGAACACCTCGCCGAGTACATCCGCGAGGAGGGCGGCGAGTACGGCACCGTCACCGGCCGGCCGCGCCGCGTCGGCTGGCTCGACGTGCCGATGCTGCGCCACGCCGCCCGCGCGAGCGGTTTTACCGGGATCGCCGTCAACCACGTCGACGTTCTCGCCGGCCTCGAGGAGGTCAAGGCAGCCCACGCCTACGAGCGCGCTGGCGACCGGTTGCTGGCGATGCCCACCACCACGGAGGCCTGGGGCGAGTGCGAGCCCGTCTACCGGACCTTCGAGGGCTGGCCAGAAATCGACTGGGCGGCCGCGGCACGCGAGGGCTTCGACGCGCTGCCCGACAACGCCCGGGCGTACCTGACCTACCTCAGCGACGAACTCGGCGTGCCCCTGACGGCCGTCGGCGTCGGCCCCGGCCGTGCGGAGTCGGTCGTGCTCGACCATCCCTTCGAGTGACTGCAAACGCTTTTGAGGTGGCCGTGCCACGCTGGGGTATGGACGAGGACCTGATGGACATTCTGTGCTGTCCGCTAGACAAGCACGAACTCGAACTGGCGGTCGAGGAGCGCGAGGACGAGGAAGTCGTCGCCGGGGAGCTGACGTGTACGGAGTGTGGCGAGGTCTACCCCATCGAGGACGGCATCCCGAACCTCCTGCCGCCGGACATGCGCGAGGACGCGCCGGCATGAACCTTTTTTAAACTGCCCCCCACACCTGCACCCGTGACCGAGGAGTTACCCGTGCACGTCAGCCGCGAGGAGTTGCACTCCCTGGACGTGCCGGCGTCGTTCGAGTCCCACGGGCCCTTCGACGTGACCTTCGTCAACCACGGCGAGGCGGTCCACGTGCACATGCACCTCGACGACGACCTCTCGGAGGTGGCCACCATCGAGGCCAGCAACCACTACGTCGACGGCGAGTCCCGCCGGGCGGTCCGCGTCCACGTCGACGAAGCGTCTCTCTCCGAGGAGTCCATGCTGGGCAAACTGAAACTCGCCTCGGGATACGGCGCGCGGACCCGCTGGGTCGACATCGAACTCAGTGCACCCCCCGAGAAGACGTCCGAGGTGGAGGTCGACGAGTCGCTGGCCCGCCCCGCGCCCGAACCGGAGGCGTCAGACCCACCGCTCGTCGAGCGGCCCGAACTCGCGGTGCTCGGCCTGGGTGCCCTCGCGCTCGTCGTGGCCGTCCTCGCGGCCGTCGTCCTCGACCAGACGCTCGTCTTGCTGGGCGCACTCGCCGTGCTCGGGGGCGTGCTCGTCGCACTCTACCTGCTGCTTTTCGGGTAGGCGGAGACGGGTAAAACCAAAAACACAGCCCAGCGGCGACCCACAGCGTTTTAGCCGGCGACGAACCAGGGGGCGGTATGGCAGAGGGAATCGTCGGGGAGTTCTTCTCGCTCAAGGAGGGGACCGACGCGGACCTGCTGGCGATGCAGTGTGGGGACTTCTACGAGTTCTTCGCCGAGGACGCCGAAATCGTCGCCGACGAACTCGACCTGAAGGTCTCACAGAAGTCCTCCCACGGCTCCTCGTACCCGATGGCGGGGGTGCCGGTCGACGACCTGGCGCCGTACGTGGCGGCACTGGTCGAACGGGGCTACCGGGTGGCCGTCGCCGACCAGTACGAGACCGACGGCGGCCACGCCCGCGAGATCGCCCGCGTGGTCTCGCCGGGGACGCTCCTGGAACGCACCGACGCCGACGCGCAGTACCTCGCGGCCATCCTCGCGGGCGAGGACTACGGGCTGGCCTTCGCGGACGTGACGACGGGCCAGTTCCACGCCACACAGGTCGCGGACGTCGACGAGGCGTTCTCTGAACTGTACCGCTTCGCGCCCGTCGAAATCCTCCCGGGGCCCGAGGCCCGGACCGACGACGACCTGCTGGGGCGGTTGCGCGACCGGACCGACGCGACGCTGACGCCCCACGACGCCGAGGCGTTCGCGCCCGGGCGGGCCCGCCACCGGGTGCGCGAGCAGTTCGGCGCCGAAACCCTGGAGAGCGTCGGCGTCGCCGACAAAGACGCCGCCGTGCGGGCCGCCGGGGCGGTCCTCTCGTACGTCGAGGAAACCGGCGCGGGCGTGCTGGCCTCGATGACGCGCCTGCAGACCCGACAGGGGGAGGGTGTCACGCTCGATTCGACCACCCAGCGCAACCTCGAACTCACCGAGACGATGCAGGGCGAGCGCGACGGGTCCCTGCTCGCGACGGTCGACCACACCGTCACGAGCGCGGGGTCGCGGCTGCTGGCCGGGTGGCTCCAGCGGCCGCGCCGCTCGCGGGGGGAACTCCAGCGTCGCCAGTCGGCCGTCGCCGCGCTGGCCGAGGCCGCCATCGCCCGTGATCGTCTGCGCGAGGTGCTCGACGGCGCGGCCGACCTCGAACGCCTGGCCTCGCGTGCCGCCTCCGGCAGCGCCGACGCGCGCGACCTCCGGGCCGGCGCGGAGACGCTCGGGACGCTCGCGGAACTGTCGGACCTCGTCGCCGGGACGGAACGCCTCGCGGACTCCCCCCTCGCGGACGTGCTCGGCCGGCCCGACCGCGAGGCGGTCGCGGACCTCGCGGCGACGCTGGACGGGGCCATCGTCGAGGACCCGCCCGGCACCGTGACCCAGGGCGGGCTCATCCGCGAGGGCTACGACGAGGAACTCGACGAGATCGTCGCGCGCCACGAGGAGGCCCTCTCCTGGCTGGAGTCGCTACCCGACCGGGAGAAACGCCGGACCGACATTACGCACCTGACCGTCGACCGCAACCGGACCGACGGCTACTACATCCAGGTCGGCAAGAGCGAAACGGAGGCCGTCCCCGAGGCCTACGAGGAGATCAAGACGCTCAAGAACTCGAAACGCTACACGACGCCGGAACTCGACGAGCGCGAACGCGAGGTGTTGCGCCTGGAGGAGGCCCGCCACGAACTGGAGCGGGAACTCTTCGAGGAACTGCGCGAGACGGTGGCCAGCGAGGCCGAACTGCTCCAGTCGGTCGGGCGCGCACTGGCGGAGACGGACGTCCTCGCGTCGTTCGCGGTTCACGCGGTGCGCAACGACTGGACCCGGCCCGAACTGACTGAAGACCGGGAATTGGACATCGAGGCGGGTCGCCACCCGGTCGTCGAGGGGACGACCGACTTCGTGCCAAACGACCTCCACATGGACGAGGAGCGGCGCTTCCTGATCGTCACGGGACCGAACATGAGCGGCAAGTCGACCTACATGCGCCAGGCGGCGCTGATCACGCTGCTGGCCCAGGTGGGGAGTTTCGTCCCCGCGCGGTCGGCCCGCGTGGGACTGGTCGACGGCGTCTACACCCGCGTGGGTGCGCTGGACGAACTCGCCCAGGGCCGCTCGACGTTCATGGTCGAGATGCAGGAACTCTCGAACATCCTCCACT
>CAZUWC010000046.1:0-9166 GCA_964623935.1 uncultured Halobacteriales archaeon | reverse complement strand
TGGCCGTCCTGGCGGTGCTCGGACTGGCACTGCTCGCAGCCAGGACGCGATAGAGTGCCCGCGCCTGCGGGAACCGTCCCGCGCGGGTCGCGCCGACGCCCCGAGCGGCCGGATGCTTACTCTTCTTCGTCGGATTCGCGGGCGCTCTCGACGAGTCCGTCGGCCTCCGCCAGGACGATTTCCTCGACCCCCAGGCGGGCAGTCTCGGGGGTCCCCGGCAAGCAGAAGACGGGTACGCCGTCGACGGTTCCCGCTGTCGCGCGCGTCCGGACCGCCGCCGTGCCCTCGCGGTCGTGGACGAGCGCGCGGAACAGTTCCCCGAACCCCGGGAGGCGCTTGTCCAGCATCCCCCCGACGGCGTCGACGGTGACGTCGGACGGTTCGACGCCGGTGCCGCCGAGCGTCAGCACTGCGTCGACGTCGCGCCGGTCGACGAGCGCCCCGACGGCCGTCTGGACCCCGTCGTAGGACGGCCCGATGAGTTCCCGCGTCGCGACGGTGTCGCCCGCACGTTCGAGTGCCTCGACGACCGCCCCGCCGGTCTGGTCCGCCGCCAGCGTCCGGCCGACAGCGACGGTCACCACCGCGTAGGCGACGCCCGCAGTCTCCCCGCTCTCGGCGTCTCCCGTCCCGGGTTCGGTCGCGTCTTCCCGGTCGGTCTCGTCGGCCGTCCCGGGTTCGGTCTCCGCCTCGTCGTCGCCGTCGCGTGCCTGGCGCGTGTCCCGCGACTGGAAATCGACCATGGGGGTGCTACGGGTGCGCGCGGTGAAAAGCCGTCGTGTCACTCACCGGGAGGGTGGCGAGTGATTTTTCCGTGCGAACCTGTTAGCAATATGTGTATGGGGTTCGGGAGCTACGACGAAACAGAGCAAGAAAACCAGGAGTACGACACGGATTTTGAAGACGACGACGGCGTCTCCGCGGCGGAGAACACCCACGACGGTGACGTCGAATACGAGTTCACCGCCAGCAACGACGAGTTGCTGGACCGGTTACAGGAGATCAAGGAGAACACGTAGTCGTGAAAGCCGGGGTTCGCGCCCTCGGCGTCGCCGAGTCCTACCGCGAGCGGACCAGCACGCTCGCTGGCGCGGTCGTCCGGGCCGACAGGACCGTCGACGGCTTCGCCTTCGGGACCTGTACCGTCGGCGGCACTGACGCGACCCGGGCAGTCGTCTCCCTCTTCGAGCGCCTCGACAGGCAGGACGTCCGCTACCTGCTGGTCGCGGGGATCGCGCCCGCCTGGTTCAACGTTCTCGACCTGCGCGAGATCGCCGCGGCAGTCGACCGGCCCGTCGTCTCGGTCACCTTCGAGGAGAGCGACGGCCTCGGGGACGCCATCCGCGACGCCTTCGACGGCGAGACCGCCCGGCGCCGCATCGACAGCTACCGCGCCCAGCCCGACCGCAGGCCGGTGTCGGTCGACGGGGAGACGGTGTACGTCCGCGCGGTCGGCCTCGATCCGTGCGAGGCCGCCGACGTCGTCCGGGCCTTTACGCCCGAGGGCGGCCGGCCCGAACCGCTCCGTGTCGCGCGGCTGGCGGCACGGGCCGTCGAGGCGTTCCGGACTGATATATGACGTGCTCCCGGACTGAATGTATCATTGCTTACGTCCACCGGTATAATCCTCACACCAGTCGCGCAAAAGCCAGGTCGCCGGTCGTGCTCTCGATGAGTGCGGTGACGGTCTGGCCCTCGCGGGCGCCGGGGACGAAGATGGTGTAGGAGCCCTTCTCGGCGACGCCGTCGCCCTTGCGGCCGGTGCCGGTGATTTCGAGCTGGTAGGTCTCGCCCTCCTCGACGGTCTCCTGGGTGTGGTGGGCGGGCGCGGAGCGTTTCTGGACCGGGCGGAAGGCGCCACAGGCCTGACAGCGGAGCATCTCGATGCCGTCCTCCTGGTCGAGGACCGTGTCGGGGAGGCCACACTCCGAGCAGGTGACGAACTCGGCCACGTAGTCGTCGATGGCGGCCTCGAAGTCCGCGACGTCGAAGGAACCGTTGTAGCGGGCGCGATTGCCGTCGAACTGGCCGGAGGTCCCCAGGGCGCGCTGGATGGCGCTGTGGAGGTGGTCGGGGTCCCGGCCCACCGCGTCGGCGATGGCGCCGACGTTCGTCAGGCGCGTGAAGTCGCCGTCGGTCTCGCCGGCGGGGTCGGGAACGGAGAGGCGGGCCGTCTCGTCGCGTGTCCGGTCGGGCAACGCGGCGTAGGCCCGGTCCAGGGCGGCGTCGTAGTCCATACAGTACGGAGGCGACAGCCACCTAAAGGGCTGGCGCGGGTTGTGGTGACACGACCCGTCGTCGGCCCGCCGATGTTCCGCCCTCCGACGTCGAGCGACGCTATTCCTGTTCGGCGACGCTCGGGTGCTGTTCGGGCGTCTCGGGGTGTGGTTCGGCAAAGTACTCCCGCATGACAGACAGCGACTCTTCCTCGCGGCGGCGGTGTTCGGACTCGTCGATCTCCTCACAGCCCGGCGGGAGGTCCCGGTCGCGGCCGGTGAAGTAGCCCTCCGGCGTGACCCAGTCGTGGTAGAAGGGGGCGTCGTCGTCCTCCAGCAGCGCCACCGCGACCTCGGCGCCGTGGCCGGCACAGACGATTGCCTGGTGGGGTTTCTCGGCGAGTCGGCCCGCGGCGTAGAGGCCGTCGACGCCCGTGCGACCCCCTTCCTCGACGTCGAGGAACGTCTTGCCCCGCGAGATGACGCCGACGCCGTCCAATCCGTCGAGGTATCCGGTGGTGTTCTTCGTCGCGGCGACGACGTACCGCGAGGTCCACTCACGGCCGTCGGCCGTCTCGACGCGGAACCCATCGCCGTCGCTGTCGACGCGCGTGACCTCGCACTCGCGGTACTCACAGCCGGCGCGTTCGGCCTGGTCGCGCATCATGTCCAGCAGCAGGCGAGCGTCCACGCCGGCGGGGAAGCCGGGGTAGTTCTCCAGGTGGGCGTTGCGCCGGAGCAGTGGACCGCCGGTGTCGGCGATAACCGTCTCGAGGCCGTGCCGGGCGGTGAAGATGCCCGCTGACTGGCCCGCGACGCCGCCGCCGACGACCGTGACGTCGTATGTCGTCATACCACTGCGTGCGGCGGGGACCGTCACAACACTTTCGACGGTCGGGGAACCAACTTTCAAACCGCTGGGTGTCAAACGGGCGGGCATGTCGGCCTCCGAACTGGCGGCGGCGGTACGGGAGGCGCTCGCGGTCGACGCCGAGGCGTTCCGGGCGAAGGCCACGGCCGAGGCCGAGACCCTCAAGCGGGAGGTCCGGGACGGCACCTTCGACAACACGCAGGCGCTGGTCGGACTGGAACTGGAGCTGTACAGCGTCGACTCGCGGGCGGGCGGCCTCCGGCGGACCTCCCGGCAACTGCTGGAACTCATCGGCTTCGAGAAGGAACTGGGGTTGCACAACGCCGAGATGCAGACCAGCCCCGACCCGCTGACCCGGTACGGGCTGGTCGCCCAGGAGAGGGAGATCCAGGCCCACTTCGCCCCCGCCCAGGAGAAGACCGACGTCGAGAACATCCAGCTCGTGACCGACGGGCTCTGGACGGTGCCGCCGACCGGCGAGACCGCCACCGAGTACCTCACCGACTACGTCGAACAGGAGGGGGTCAAGATCGCGACGAACATGAGCGACGCCGTCCGGTACCACGCGATGGCCAACACCGACTACCCCTCCCGGCACGCACTCGACGCGCCCCACGTCTCGCTTTCGGCCGAGACGGTGATGCCCGAGAGCCTCATCACCTCCATCCAGCCCCACTACCAGGTGCCCCACGCCCCCGACCTCCCCGAGTACTTCCGGTACGCGCTCCGCGTCGCGGCGCCGCTGCTCGCGCTCGGGGTCAACTCCCCCTTCTTCCCGCCGGACCTCTACGACGACGCCCCCGACGAGGAGGTCGTCGCCGACGCCCACATGGAGAACCGCATCGGCGTCTTCGAGTCGGTGCTGAACCCGCCCGAGAGTCACGAGGAGGGGCCGAAAGTGTGTTTCCCGCCCGACTTCGACACCGTCGAGGACGTCATCGACGACATCGCTGCCGACACCTGTATCGTTCCGATGGACGTCAGCGAGACCGACCGCTTCGACGACGCATTCGCGCACTTTCGGCACAAGCACGGCAGCTACTGGCGGTGGGTCCGGCCGGTCCTCGACGGCTCGACCCGCTCGCAGGCCAACGCCCGCATCGAGTTCCGCCCGGTCCCCGCCCAGCCGACCATCCGCGATTGTGTGGCCTTCGAGGCGGTCTTCGCCGGCCTCATGGAGAGTCTCCCGCGGTTCGAGCACCCGGTGCGCGGGCTGGCCTGGGAGCGAGCCGAGGAGAACTTCTACGCTGCCGCCCGCGACGGCCTCCAGGCCGACATCACGTGGCTCACCACCGACGGCGCCGAGACCTCCGACATCGATGTCATCTGCAACGAACTCTTCGAGTACGCCCGCGACGGCCTGGAGGGACGGGGCCTCTCGGCCGAACGGGCCCACCAGTACATCCGCCCGCTCCGGGAGCGACTCGACCGCCGGACCACCCCGGCCCGCTGGAAACACGACCGTGTCAGGACCGCCGTCGAGAGCGGCGTCCCCCTCCCCGAGGCCATCTGGGGCATGCAGGCCGAGTACGTCGGCCACCAGGACGGGACGCTCATCGAGGACTCCTTTTGTGACTGGCTGTGATTTCCCTCGCGATTGCGGCCCGTCAGCCACCGCCGCTCTCCCGAGGCTCCTGCTTTCATCATCCGAAGAGGTCGTCATCGAGGTACTTCAGGCCGGTGTCGCAGGCAACGGTCGTCACGACGTCTTCGGGGTCGCGTTCGGCGGCAATCTCGACGGCAGCGGCCACGTTTAGCCCGGTGCTGGTTCCAGCCAACAGGCCCTCCTCGGCAGCGAGCTGGCGAGCTATCGCGCGAGCCTCGGCCTCGGGGACGGTGCGTACGTCGTCGTACAGATCGTCGTCCAGCAGCGGCGGTTGCTCGACAACCGCCAGCCCCTCGACGTTGTGATCGCCACCCTCGCTGGCCGAGAGATACGGCGATTCGGCGGGTTCGAGCAGTGCCACCCGGACGTCGCGCTCGGATCGGAGGGCGCGAGCGGTGCCCATCGCGCAGCCGCCGGTGCCGACGCCCATCACGAAATCGGTGACGCCAGGGGCGTCGGCGAGGATTTCCTCACCGAGGGCCGCGTAGCCCTCAAGCGCGTCGGCGTTGTGTAGCTGGTCAGTCCAGTAGGCGCCCGTCTCCTCGACCACGACGTCGAGGCGGGCCTGCCAGTCGTCGAGAAGGCCTGGATACACCTGTCCGTCCGGTGTTTCGAGCACTTCCACGTCACCGCCGAACGCCCGCATCGTGCGTATCTTCTCGGTTGCGAAGCAGTCGGCGGTGAGCAGCGTGACCGGATGGTCGAGCGCTGCACAGACCATCGCGAGACTCGACCCCGTCGAGCCGCCCGTGAACTCGGCCACGCGCTGGCCCGGGACCAGGTCCCCTCGCTGACGCGCCGCGCGAACGATGGCGACCGCCATCCGGTCTTTCATGCTCCCGGTCGGATTGGCACCCTCCCACTTCGCGAGGACACGGGCGCCGCCCGCAGGACGCACAGCGTCCAGTTCGAGCAGCGGCGTTGCTCCCACCGCGTCTAACGTCGAGACAGCCGTCATGGGTCCCGGTACGCCGAGCGTATTGTTAACGGTTGCCACGAGACGGGACCGTTTGTCCTGGCGGAATCCACACAAGACGGTCGCTATCTTCGGTGAGAGCCTTCCACGTACCGCACCGCCGCCTCGGGCGAGTCGACGTGTTCGATGTGGCCCAGCCCCGGGAGGTCGTCGACGCGGTGGGTGTCGAGGCCGGCGATGGGACGGCCGACATCGAGCGCGAAGGCCAACTCCGAGAGCGTCCCCGTGGAGCCGTCGATTGCGATGACGGCGTCGCCGTTTTTCACCACCAGGGCGTTGCGGGCGTAGCCGATGCCCGTGGCGATGGGCGTGTCGACGTACTCGTTGGCCGTCGAGCGGTCGGCACTGGGGAGGACGCCGATAGTGTGGCCGCCGGTCTCGCGGGCGCCCCGGCAGACCGCCTCCATGGCGCCACTCAGACCACCGCAGACGATCTCGTGGCCGCCCTCGCCCAGCAGTCGCCCTACCTCCCGGGCGAGGTCGTACTGTTCGTCGGTGACGGTGCTGCCGCCGATGACGCTGACGCGCATACGTCCGCCCTGGCGGGCGGCCATCTAAAAGGGAGCGACGGCGGGACGAGAAGCGGGGGCTACTCGATCCGGTCGAGCCAGTCCGCGGCGCGGGACTCGCTGGTCTCGGCGACGTCGGCGAGTTCGGCGGCGTCGTGGTCGGCGAGGTCCTCGACCGTCGCGATGCCGGCCTCGTGGAGCCGCTCGCCGTATGTCGGGCCGATGCCCGAGACCGTCTCGACGTCTGCCGCTCCGGACTGCTCGTGGAACCACTCGGCGACCTCCGGCCAGAGGTCCTCGTGCGAGGAAGAGGACACCGACAGGCCGATGTGGCCCGTCGGGTACTCGATGGTTGTCACGTCGTCGCTGCCGACGACGTCGTTGAAGGGACGGGACGCCTCCGGCGGGATGAGGTGGTCGTACTCGCCGAGGATCTGCAGGATCGGCATGTCGATGTTCCCGACGTCGACCTGCGTGCCATCGATCTCGAGTTCGTTGCGGTAGAGCTGGTTGTCCTGGTAGATCTTCCGGAGGAACTCGACGTAGGTGTCGCCCGCGAGGTCGATGCCCTCGTCGAGCCACTTCTCCATCCGGGCGAAGTTGGCGACGAACTCGTCGCTCTCCATGTTCTCGTAGAAGGTGACGTACTTGCTGACGTTGTTCCGGACGGGGTCCATCAGCGAAAAACCCTCGTCGAGTAACTCGGCGGGGACGTTCCCGAAGGCGTCGGTGACGTCCTCGGGGTCGTAGTGCTCCTCGCTGCCCCAGCGTTCGAGGATGCCGCCGGTCCCGGCAAAGCACAGGCCGGCGGCCATCAGCCCGAGCGCGTCGACCTTCTCGGGGTGGAGCGCGGCGTAGATGGAACTCATCGTGCCGCCCATGCAGTACCCGAGGACGTTGATGGCGTCCTGCCCGGAGCGTTCGCGGACGACGTCGACGCAGTTGTCCATGTAGCGCTCGACGTAGTCGTGCAGCGTCAGGTGCTGGTCGAGTCGCGAGGGCTCGTTCCAGTCGATGAGGTAGACGTCGTGGCCCGCCTCCAGCAGGCGCTCGACGACGCTGCGCCCGGGCTGCAGATCGAGCACGAACGGCTTGTTGATCAGCGCGTAGACGACGAGGATGGGGACCTCGTTTTGCTCCTCCGTGCGGGACTCGTACTGGAGCAACTGGAGTTTGTTCTCCTCGTGGACCACATTCGAGGGGGTCTGGCCCACCTCGATGGTCTCCATCTCGACGGCGCGCTCGGGCAGGAGTTGTCCCTTCCGGGTCGCGTCGGCGAGTTCCTCGACGGCCTGGGAGTGGGCGTCCAGGGCCGCGGTCAGTGGGTGGACGGACATGGTCACTCCTCGAGTGCGTCGAGCACGCGGTCGAGTTTGTTCTCGACCTCGTGCTGGCGGCGTTCGAGTTCGACCAGTCGCTCGCCGACCTCGACGACGTCCTCGCGGGTGGCCATCCCCATCTCGGCGATGGTCTCCTGTGCGGCCTCGTCGAACTCCTCGCGCATCTCCAGCATCGCCTCGACGAACTGGCCGTTCGCGGCCGCGAACGCCTCCGTGGACATGACCTCCTTGAAGGCCTCGTTGGCCGAGTCCAGCCAGATGTCACGGAACTCCGAGGGGTCGACGTCCTCGCCCTCGGCGGCGGCAGTCGTCTGGTCGAACATCTCCTCTGCGGCCTCCATCCACACCTCGTAGGCGCGGGTGTAGCCCTCGATGCCGTCCGCGAGGGTCTCCTCCTCGGGCACGGAGTCCTCGACCGTGTCGGTCCAGGCCTCGACGAACGCCGCCTGGGCCTCCATGTTGCGCTCGACGGACTCCGCGACCGCCTCGTTCATTCCCTCGATCATCTCGTTCCAGTCGTCCTGAATGTTGTCGCTCATCGTGGTATCTTTGACACTCCGGAAAATAAATCCGTTACTTACGCCTCGACGGCCTCGGCGGCCTGCTGCTGGACCTCGCGGACCTGGCTCTGGACGTCCTCGACCTGCTCCTCGAGGGCCTCGAACTGGTCGGCGATCTCTTCGACGCCCTCGACGGACTGGGACTCGACCTCCTCGTGGGCCTCGAGCAGCATCTCGACTTGCTCCTCCATGGCCACGAAGTAGTCCTCGACGAACTCGTCGTAGGCGGCGACGCTCTCCTCGAACTCGCTGGCGGCGGCTTCGAAGGCCTCGGCGTGGTTCTCGAGCAGCAGGTCGTACTGCTCGTCGACGGTCCCGCGGACCTCGTCGACGGCGGTCTCGGCGCCGGGGACGTTCGCCTCGACGGCGTCGAGCGCGCTGTGGACGGCCTCCTGCTGGAGTTCGACGGCGCGTTGCTGGGCCGACTCCTGGGTCTCGAAGCTGTCGACGACAGCCTGGCCGAGACGCTGCTGGAACTCGACAGTCCCCTGGAGGGCCTGCTGGCTCTGTTCGATCGACGCCCGCTGCAGTTCGAAAGTCGTGGTGATGGGGTTGGTGTAATCCATAGTTAGTCACTCCTGTTGCGTTTGACCGGGAGCACGACGGTCTGGACGATGTCGCCTTCCTCGATGTCGAGCGCCTCCCGCTCGGCGTCCGGGATGGAGACCCGGCCGCCACTCTGGACGCGCGTCTTGAACGTCGCCATGTTCGTCATCGCGCCGAGCTGGTTCATGTCCGGCGTGGACCCGAACCCGCCCAGCATCTGCTCGAACATCTCCTGCTGTGTCTCGACTGCCTGCTCGCTCGTCTCCTGGAACATCTCGAACATCGCTGGCGGCCACATCGGCCCGTCGTTCTCGTCGGTCATCGGTCATCCGTATCTACACCCCCCGAGTACATAAGGATTCCGTTCTATACCATCTGAGACCATCCGTTACCATAATATGGCAGGAACCCGTTTGACCGGGCATGGACAGCGCGACTGCCGCGGCGGACGACAGCCAGGAACAGCCCGGGACTGATACTGTCGGCTCTAACTTCGTGAGCGATTTCGCGCCCCGGGTGGGGCGAAACTGCTCACGGGCTTA